>JAUYCU010000064.1 GCA_030692145.1 bacterium | reverse complement strand
TAATAATTTTCCCGTCTTTAATCGACAGGATGGTCGTATTTTTAAACCAGGTAATAAAATTGGCCTTAGAAATAGAAAGCTCAATTTCCCCTAACGCAATTTGCCAGACTTCTTGGTTGTTCATTTTGATTTTTAGTTATGCCTTAGTATTTTAACATAAGTAATTTTTTTAAAAAACACAGTCAATACCACAATTTTGTTGATAATCTGTGAATCAATTGTGGAAAACCTATTTTTACCATCTATGGGCTGAATTTTAACCAAAATTACAACAACAAACAAGTCTTTTAATGAATTTGACCGAAATTTTATTTACTGATAGTCTTAAAGTATTATAAATTAAGCATAAAAACATGAAACAAGGCCTAACGTATAAACCTAAAAAAAGAAAAAGGAAAAAAGCCCACGGTTTTCGTGCAAGAATGAAAACCAAAGACGGCAGGCGTGTTTTAAGTAGGCGCAGAAACAAAGGAAGAAAAAGACTAACGGTTTAAGATGACTGTTAAATACGAAAGAATTAAAAAAAGAATTGATTTCGAGAAAATTTTTAAAACAGGCAAAACCACCATTGGAAGGTTTGTTTTTTTAAAAGCAAAAAAAACAGAAAATAAAAACTGCCGTCTGTGCTTCGTTGTTGGCTTAAAGGTATCGAAAAAGGCCGTTGAAAGAAATAAGACAAAAAGAAGAATCAGGGAAATCATGAGAAGTCTTTATTTGGAGCTGAAGCCGAATTATGATATCGTTGTAATCGCCAAACAGGAAATTCTGAACAAAAAATATACAGATATAAAAGACGAAATTATAAAGACGATTAAAAGCGCAAAACTTTTCAAATAGCAATGGAAAATTATATTTTAAAACTAATCCGTTTTTATCAACAGAGGATTTCTTTTGTTTTTCGCGCAACCAATATAAGCCGTGGTTGCCGTTTTTCCCCCTCTTGTTCGGAATATAGTTATCAAGCGATTGCAAAATACGGACTGGCAAAGGGCCTAATTAAATCATTTAAGAGGATTATTAAATGCAATCCTTTTAATCGGGGAGGAGTTGATTTATGTTGAATTTTTTAACCAAGCCGATACTTGATTTTTTGATGTTTTTGTTGAAAATAGTTCCCGGTCACGACTTGGGGATTGTTATTGTTCTTTTGACGATTGTTGTCAGGATAGTTTTATTTCCACTGTCCCGGCAATCGATTAAAGCCCAGTCAAAGATGGCTTCCCATAAAGACCAAATCAAGGAGATACAAACCAAATATAAAACCAAGGAAGAACAAAGCAGGGAACTGATGAAATTTTACAAGGAGAAGAAAATCAATCCTTTTTCCGGGTGTTTGCCCTTAATTGTCCAGCTTGTGATTTTAATCGCTCTTTATCAGGTTTTTATCGGTATTCTGAATTCTCAAGATTCGTCGATAAATTATATTTTTCTGGGATTTCTGGACTTATCGAAGAAAAATGTGGTTTTGGCGGTTTTGGCCGGAATTTCGCAGATTTTCGCCTCAATTCTGGCGATGAAGCGCACAGCATCCATTCCTCAGCCCGGCGCATCGGAAAAATCGGCAACAATGCAAAAAACACTGAATCGGCAAATGTCTTATATACTGCCGGTATTTACCGTTTTTATTGCCTTAAAACTTCCTGCGGGACTTGCTCTTTATTGGGTAATAAGCACAACCCTGGGAGTGATTCAAGATTATTATTTGTATAAAAAATTTGCCACACAAAAACCCTAAAAGGGCAAAAACAAAAATATGGAAGAAATCAAAAATAAAATTAAAGAAGTGTTTAAGATGATGGGGATTGATGAAATTGAAATCGAAACCAAAAAAGACAATTTATCGAAAGACAGAGAGCATTTATTGGTTGATATCGACTTGCCGTTTAAAGACGCTCGCCAGTTTCTTAACGAAGAAGCGGCCGGTTTAGGCGCCCTGCAGCATGTTTTGAGGCAAATGATTTCAAGAAAAGATTTTACGCAACCACTTTTGGTAGTCGATATTAATCGGCACAAAAAAAAACGGGAAAAGGAATTAACCGAATTGGCGAATAAAGCCGCACAAAAAGTGAGAAGAACGAAGAAGCCGATTGCGTTTAAACCGATGCCCGCATTCGAAAGAAGATTTATCCATATGAAATTGGCGGAACAGCCGGACA
This sequence comes from bacterium, assembly GCA_030692145.1. Classification (GTDB taxonomy): domain Bacteria; phylum Patescibacteriota; class Minisyncoccia; order RBG-13-40-8-A; family RBG-13-40-8-A; genus JAUYCU01. The sequence continues at coordinate 2,100 of JAUYCU010000064.1, read as the reverse complement.
TTGTTACCGAAAGCACGGGAGAAGATCCGGAGAGAAAAGTAGTGGTAAGGTTATATCCGTAATTTTTGGCGGAAAATTATATTTTATGACCGTCATCAGGAAAATTGCCTACAACACAATTTTTTCTGCGGGGGCGCGCGTAATTGCGGTAGCCCTTTCTTTGTTCAGCTTGGGAATTATCGCCAGGTATTTGGGCAAAGAGGGGTTTGGAGACTACAGTTTGATTTTGTCTTTTTTGTACGTTTTTAATATTTTGGCCGACCTGGGCCTTTATTCTTTAATGACGCGGGAAATTTCCCGTCCCGGAGCCGACGAGAAAAAAATAGCGAGCAATATTTTCACCTTAAGAATTGTTGCTCTTTTTGTTTTTCTTGCCTTGGCAGTGACTCTGGTTTGGGTTTTTCCTTATACGGAAAGAGTCAAGTTGGGAGTTGTTATTGCTTCTTTCGGCTATTTGTTTTTGTCCGCATCACAGGTTTTGATGGGGATATTCCAAAAATATCTGAAAATCGATAAGGCCGGATTGGCGGATATTGCCGGAAGATTGGTTCAATTGGGGCTGGTAATGGTTTTTGTGTATTTTAAGCTCGGTCTTTTTTGGCTTTTAATTTCTTTAAATATCAGTTGCATTGCCAATTTTGTTCTTAACTGGGTTTTTGCCAAAAAATGTGTTCGTTTCGGCCTCGCTTTCGATTTTTCTTTTTGGAAAAAAATAATCAAAGAGGCGATACCGATTGCCGCTTCCATTGTTTTGACTTTGGTTTATTTCAAGTTCGACACGATTTTTCTTTCGCTTAAATTTATAAACCGATCATCTTTGAATCCGATGGCCGATGTCGGCGTTTACAATATTGCCTATAAGATTCTCGAGGGCTTAATCTTTTTTCCTTCGATGTTCGTGGGTTTGATTATGCCGATTCTTTCCAGATTTGCCGTTTCCGATAAGGAGCAATTCAAAAGAGTTTTTCAGAAAACATTCGATGTTTTAATTATCTTTATCGTGCCGATAGTGATTGGTTTGCTGGTTTTGTCCTTACCGATAGTTGTTCTTGTTGGGGGCAAGGATTTTGCCGATTCCGCCTCGGTTTTGAAAATTTTGAGCATTGCCGTGGGATTGATATTTTTCGGAAACCTATTCGGGTTGAGTATTATTGCTCTAAATAAGCAAAAAACAGGGGCGTATATTTATTTGAGCGGGATGGTTTTTAATGTTATCACCAATTTGATTTTTATTCCCAAATATTCTTATTTTGGGGCTGCCTGGACAACGGTTGTCACCGAATTTTTGGTTACGATTTTGATGTTTTGGTTAATTTATAAGAACATAAAATATTTTCCTTCTTTGGGGGTGGTAATTAAATCATTTTTTGCCGGATTAATTATGTTTCTATTTTTGTATTTTCTGAAAGGACAGAATTTGTTTTTATTGATTGGCGGGGGAACAATTATTTATTTCGCTTTTCTTTATTTGATAAAAGGGATAACCAAAGAAGAAATAAATTTATTAATTAAAGAATAATGGTTGAAAAAATTTTAAAATGGGGAATATATGCGATTATTTTCGGCTTGCCGTTATACTTGGTTAGATTTAAGGTTTTTGGGGTTCCGACAACCGCCTTGGAAATGATGATTTATGTTCTTTTTGCGGTCTGGCTGATTAAAGGGTTTAGTTTTTTGAAGCTTAAAGAGACAATTAAAGAAAATCGCCTTTTGTTTTGGGCGTTTTTTTTGATTTTGTTTGGCGTAGGTTTGGCAACAATCCATTCTTGGGATTTAGGATTGAGTGCGGGGATTTTAAAAGCGTGGTTTTTTGACCCGCTTTTGTTTTTTATTGTTTTTGTTTCGACGATTAAATCTTCGCGAGAAATCAGAAATGTTTTCTGTGTTTTTGTATTGTCCGGATTCGTTGTTTCCGTTGTTTCTTTGATTTATTTATTTTTAGGGAAAACGAATATAGATGGTCGCTTGCAGGGTTTTTATGATTCACCGAATTATTTGGCAATGTATCTTGCGCCTGTGTTTATAGTCGTGTTTTACTGTTGTTTTCTTGCTTTCTTCGTTCGCCCCAGCGAGGCGAACTCAGGGTTGAGTCTCTGCGCT
>JAUYCU010000101.1 GCA_030692145.1 bacterium | reverse complement strand
GAAAAAAGGAGATTATTTTAAGGTGCCGAAGATATTGGAGTAATTTTTAAGACAAGGCATTATTTTAAGATATTATCTTCCGCTTTCTTCGCCGCCCCAGCGCGGCGGCTCAGGGTTGAGCCCTGCGCTCGGTCGCCTTTGGCGACCACCGTGCCCGCTTCGGGCTCAAAACCCGCGGAAAGACAATATCTTAAAATATAAACTAAATGGAATTGGAAAATCTCACAATCGAAAAAATTCATAAAGGGTTAATGAAAAAAGAATTCTCGGCCAAGGAGCTGGTAAAATTTTATTTAGATAAGATAAAAAAGGAAAAAGATTTGAACGATTTTCTGACTATTACCGATAAACTGGCCTTGAAACAGGCGGAGAAAATCGACGACAAAATTTCCCGTCGCGAGAAAGTGGAAAAATTAGAAGGAATCCCGATAGCCCTGAAAGACAATATTCTGGTTCAAGAATACAAAGCGACTGCAGGTTCGAAAATTTTAGAGAATTACATTGCTCCTTATGACGCAACGGTGGTCAAGAAGTTGAAGCAGGCTGGCGCAATAATCATCGGGAAAACCAATTTAGACGAATTTGCTATGGGTTCGTCAACCGAGAATTCCGCATTCGGCGTGGTGAAAAATCCAATAGACAAAGACAGAGTTTCGGGAGGTTCTTCTGGTGGTTCGGCAGCAGCCGTGGCAGCCGGTCATTCCGTAGTTGCCCTTGGTTCCGATACTGGTGGTTCCATTCGCCAGCCCGCCTCTTTCTGCGGCGTTGTCGGGTTCAAACCAAGCTATGGTATGGTTTCGCGATACGGTTTAATTGCCATGGCGTCATCACTTGACCAAATCGGTCCTTTTGCGAAAAATGTCGAGGATATAAAAATTGTTTTTAATACGATTAAAGGGCAAGACGATTTCGATTCAACTACAATTGACTCCGAATTAAAGAATAACCATTCTGATTTCGAAAATCTGAAAATCGGCATACCTAAAGAATATTTTGGCGAAGGAATTGATAAAGACGTTAAAGAGGGCATTGAGAAGGCAATCAATAAATTTAGGAATCTGGGATTCGAAATTAAAGAAATCAGTCTTCCGTATACCGAATACGCTTTGGCAGTTTACTATATTATTGCTCCTGCCGAGATAAGCGCGAATTTGTCGCGTTACGACGGAATCAAATACGGGTTTTCCGCGAAACAAAAATCTTTGCTCGATAATTATCTTAAAACAAGAGCAAAAGGTTTTGGCGATGAAGTGAGAAGGAGGGTTATGCTCGGAACATATGTTTTGTCAGCGGGCTATCGCGATGCCTACTACAATAAAGCGCAAAAGGTTCGCGCAATGATAGTGAATGATTTCAAAAAAGTTTTTTCGTCTCAAGATTGCGTTGATTTTGTCCTTACTCCGACAACGCCCACCACCGCTTTTAAAATCGGCGAAAAGAAGGATCCTCTAGCAATGTATCTTTCGGATATTTATACTGTTCCGGCGAGTTTGGCGGGATTGCCGGCAATATCTATGCCCTGCGGAGAGGTTGGAAAATTGCCCATAGGACTTCAGATAATTGGGCCACAATTCAAGGATAATTCGGTTTTGGAAATTGCTCAGGCATTCGAAAACATGGAACAATCATCATGAATACTTCATACATAAAAAGCGATCGTCTTGGCAGGACAACTTTAGAATATATGGCACAAGCTAAAAATTTTTTTT
>JAUYCU010000081.1 GCA_030692145.1 bacterium | reverse complement strand
ATATCAGGAAAAAACAAAAGATATCGCAAAAAACGATACCCGTAATATCGAAAGATTCGTGATTTTAAGAACAGTGGATACGATTTGGATGGAGCATTTAGACACAATGGAGTGTCTGAGGGATAGCGTCAGATTAAGGGCTTATGGTCAGCGCGACCCATTGGTCGAATATAAAAACGAAGGCGGAAAACTGTTCAGGGAAGTGCTTCAGGAAATCGACAACGGCATTGTCGATGTTCTTCTGAAAGCGGAATTCAAAGAACAGCCAAGCGATAAAAAAAGACAAGTGGGTTTACCCGCCGAAGCTCCGCGAGGCGGAGCGAAGGCGGGCCGTAACGACCCATGTCCATGCGGTTCGGGGAAGAAGTATAAAAAATGCTGCGGTAAATAAAAAGGCTCGTAAGAGATTTTACCTCAAAACGAGCCTCGATACCAAGAGGTGGTACAGTTTTGTCGATAATTGTTGTTGCTTGTAAAGGGTTTCTGATGGCACTGCTTCTATTTTAACCGGAACCCCAAATATTTTTTTGAAGTATTCCTCCAACGGGATAGGGCGAGCAACTAAAGGATCATATGCGAAGTCATCGCATACGCAGACGAAGTGACACTTCCATGAAATTTCGCCTTTATAATGTAGAGGGGATAGAAGAACGGAATCACCGGCGGGCATGATTTTTAGCATATATGGTTTTTTGCCGGCGCGGAATAGGATGGGTATTATCTTCCGGCTTATGTTTAAACAGTCCTCATCGCGATATGGTTTATCGTCAGAGTCGTACGAATCAGGCCAGTCATATGGAAGAGATTGGTTTTTAAGGGTCAAATATTCGAGCAATTTTACCATCTGATCTTCTTGGATTTTTCGGCCTTTCAGCTCGAGTTTCTGAAGCAAACAACGAATCATGGTTTACCTCCCTTCTATTACAGAATTCTTACAAGAAACACTTAGTCGAATTATAGATTATTAATTATAAAATGTCAAGTGAATTCCTTCGGACAGGGGAAGAAAGAAATACAAAAAGTGTTACGGGAGACAAACTCTTGCCAAAAAAATTATTTTATTTTACAATCAATAATTAACCTTTAATTTTGTTTAGAAATTAGAAATTAGGATTTAGAGATTAGAGATTAGAGATTTATCCCTATGGGTTTATTCTTCAAAAAAACCGAATCAAGCGAAAGAGGTGGTTATTCCGACAAACAGACAAAAAAAGTCCGGTTGATTATACTGGCGATTTTTATTCTCACAATTTTATCCGGTAGTTTAGATTACCCGGTTTTATGGGACAAATCGGTCAATTGGATAAATTCTAAAATCGGGATAAATGTTCCTCAATTTCACAAAATCCCATTCAAGTTGGGATTAGACTTACAAGGCGGAACACATTTAGTTTATCAGGCAGATCTTTCCACGATTGATACGGGAGAAAGAGACGCTTCTTTGGAGGGTATTCGTGATGTAATCGAAAGAAGGGTTAATCTTTTCGGCGTTGCCGAACCGATTGTGCAGATAAATCGAAGCGGGGAATCCTACCGTTTGATAGTTGATTTGCCCGGAGTAACGGATGTAAAAAGCGCAATCGATATGATTGGCGCAACTCCTTATTTGGAATTTAAAGAACAAAAAGAACAGGCGGAAACTGATGCGATTTTAAAGAAACAGCAAGAAGGCGATGTGGAAGCACAAAATACCGACCCTTATTTTAAATCAACGCAATTAACCGGAAGATATTTGAAGAAATCGCAACTGGCATTTGACCAAACCACCAACAATCCTCATGTTTCTTTGGAATTTACCGACGAAGGCGGAAAAATTTTTGCCGAACTTACCAAAAATAATGTCGGGAAAGTGCTTGCTATTTATCTTGATGGTTCGCCGATAAGCATTCCTCGGGTGCAGGAAGAAATTTCCGGTGGAAAGGCACAGATTACGGGGACTTTTACACTTCAGGAGGCGAAAGAATTGGCGCAAAGATTAAATGCAGGAGCGTTACCTGTACCGATTAATTTAATCAGCCAGCAGAATGTTGGCGCATCGCTTGGTCACGAATCGCTGACCGAGAGCCTGAAAGCAGGAATAATCGGGTTTTTGGCGATTCTCCTTTTTATGATAGTTTTTTACAGATTAAGCGGATTTTTTGCTTCTATTTCTTTGATAATTTACGTTATTTTTATCCTGGCGCTATTTAAGCTTATTCCGGTAACATTGACCCTTGCGGGCATTGCCGGATTTTTACTTTCCATGGGTATGGCAGTTGACGCCAACATGTTGATATTTTCCAGGTCCAAAGAGGAATTGAAGGCGGGAAGAAGTTTTCCCGACGCTATAACCAATGGAACGAAAAGAGCCTGGCCATCAATAAGAGACGGAAATTTTACCACGATTCTGGTTGGTTTGGTTCTTTTTATTTTTGGAACCAGCTTTGTTAAGGGATTTGCTTTGACTCTTATTGTCGGAAATCTGGTGAGTATGTTTTCGGCAATCGTTATTACTAATTATTTAATTAAATTTTTTCATCGCTCCAGGCCCGATAAATCCGAAAAAATTTGGTTATAAAATATGAATTTTCCATTCGTAAAATATTATAAGTTTCATTACATTATTACAGGCATTATGGTGGCTGCCAGTATTTTTTGTTTATTCGAGTTCGGTTTGAATTTAAGCACGGACTTTCTTGGCGGTACAATCTGGGAGGTTAATTTTGATTCAAGGCCGGCCAATTCCGTAATTCAGGAAAAATTGAATAAATTTGATTTGGGCGAAACAACTATTCAGCCTACGGGAGAAAACGGTGTTATTTTGAGATTCAAAAATATAGATGAATCCGTCCATCAGCAAATGTTTTCGAGTTTGGAAGAAATTTCTAAAATTCAGGAAAAGAGATTTGAGAGCATCGGTCCAACCATCGGAAAAGAATTGAGGCAAAAAACGATAATTCTGATTGTTGTTTCTTTGGTTGCGCTTCTGATATATATAGCCATTGCTTTCAGAAAGCTTACATGGCCCATTGCCGGTTGGCAGTACGGATTGGTTTCGATTATTACATTGACTATTGATGTTTTGGTACCCCTTTTGGTCTTGGTTCTTTTGGGCAAATTCGAAAATATTCAGCTTACGATTTCGATTGTCGCCGCTCTGCTGATGATTCTCGGCTATACCATAAACGATAAAGTGATTATTTTTGACAGAGTGAGAGAAAATCTTCTGAAATCCAAGGTTGACAGTTTTTCCGATATCGTTAATCAAAGCTTGAATCAGATAATCGGTAGATCTCTGAGTACCGGATTTTGTACGTTATTAATTTTGTCTATGCTTTTTGTTTTCGGCGGGGAAACGTTAAAGTATTTCGCCTTGACATTAATTATCGGAATCGTTGTCGGAACATATACCTCATTGTTTATTGCCAGTGCATTGCTTGTAACTTGGAGCAAAAAAGGGCACAAATAGTCAATCCTTGACACGTATTTTTTATTGTATTATACTAAAATAGTTAAAAATTAAATTTTTTCTTAAAGGAAAAATCAAAATATGAGTAAAAAGAAATCTGCCTTCAATAAGGCATCCAATGTTTCGAAGTCTTTAACCAATAAAGTGGAAAAGGCTTTGTTGTTTTTAACCAATCCAAGAGTGAGAGAGATTATTGAGAGAAGGTTCGGACTAAAAACAGGGAAAACAGAAACCCTGGAATCGATCGGGAAGAATTACGGGATTACCAGAGAACGTGTTCGCCAAATCGAGGACAATGGTCTTAAAATTCTGAAATCGGAAAAAGTATTTTCTTTGTTTGAACCGGTTTTTTGTTATTTGGACGATTTCTTTTCCGAGCACGGAAATCTGGTCGGAGAAGACTATCTTTATAATTCGCTTACTCAAAGTACGGAACCCAGTGCGTTGAGGGGGCGGCTTTATTTGGTTTTAACTTTGGGAGAGCCATATAAAAGAGTTTTAAACGACGAGCGTTTTCATCCCTATTGGACCACGAATTTATCGGCGCGGGAAAAGGCAGAAAAAATAGTTGATTTTCTCATTGACGAATTCAACAGGCGAAAATCTGTTTTGCATGAAAACGAAGTATTGGATATCCTTTCGAAAAATCATTCGGATGTTCCGGAAAAAATGCTTTGCGTGGTGTTGGAAATTTCCAAAGAAATAAATAAGAATATTTTTAATGAAATGGGATTAAATCACTGGTCGGAAATTTCTCCGCAGGGCGTAAAAGACAGAGCGTTTTTGGTTTTGAAAAAAGAAGGCAACCCCCTTCATTTTACCGCAATTACCGAATTGATAAATAAATTGGGACTTTCCGATAGAACCGCATATACGCAAACGGTACATAACGAGCTGATAAAGGATCCGAGATTTGTTTTAACCGGCCGTGGAACATATGCTTTAACCGATTGGGGTTATCAACCGGGTACGGTTGAAGACGTGATTGCGAGAATTCTCAAAGAAAACAATAAACCGATGACCAGAGAAGAAATTTTACAGGCGGTTTTGGGCCAAAGACAGGTTAAACCGACAACGATTTTACTGAACTTACAAAGATCGGTTAAGACCAAGAAATTGGAAGACGGAAAATATACCCTGGTTTAAGGCGAAAACAAAGAATCATTAACAATCAAAATATTGGAATTGGTTAGAATATGATAACCGACATTTTAAACACTTATAAAGTAATTCTGGGCTTTTGGTGGATTTGGCTACCAATAGCTCTTTTTTTTGTTTTAAGGTGGGTTTGGCTGACTTATATTCATACGAAATTTATTGAAGGATTGATCTGGACTACCTTGGAGCTGAAGTTTCCCCGAGAAGCGGTAAAAAGTCCCAAGGCAATGGAGCAGTTTTTTACTGGTTTGCACGCAACGGAAAAACCCATAAAATTCAAAGATAAATACCTGAAAGGCGAATTACCGGCGTGGTTCAGTATCGAAATTGTCGGAAGGGGGGGGATGATTCATATATTTATCCGCACACAGGCCAAATTCAGGAATTTAATCGAATCAAGTTTGTTTGCTCAATATCCGGAAGCGGAAATTCAGGAAGTGGAGGATTATATTGGCGAGCTGCCATTCGGAACACCGAATCAGGATTATGATATGTGGGGAACGGAATTGCTTTTAACTCAACCCGATGCTTATCCAATTCGGACTTATCCCTTTTTCTTTCAGGAAAAAGAAGGAGAAGAAAGAACCGATCCCTTGGCCGGTCTTTTCGAATTTTTGATTAGTTTAACACCCAAAGAACATGCCTGGATACAGATTTTAATCAGTCCAACCAATGATGATTGGAAAAAAGAAGCAGAAAAATTAGTGGCAAAAATTCTTGGCAAAGAAGTTAAAACATCAAAAAGCGGATCTTTGATAATAAAAGAGACGGTTGGCTGGATAGATGCTTTTGTGAATGGGATAGCGGATTTTTTTACCGGTCCCACCGAAAAAAAAGAAGAAAAAAAGGAAGTGAAAGATGTTGTTGCTTATCTTAGTCCGGGGCAAAAAGACGCAGCCTTGGCAATAGAGGCCAATATTGCCAAGTTTGGATTTAAAACCATTATCAGGTATATGTATTGGGGACATACCGAAGTATTCACCAAGGATAAAGTATCGGCATTCGGCGGGTTTTTCAAACAATTCGGCACCCAAAACCTTAATGGTTTTATACCGAACAAAAAAATTACCACTGGGCCGGGCAAGATATTCAAGAAAAGCAAAGAAATCAAAAAAAAGAAATTTTTAATCGGTATGTATAAAAGAAGATTTTTTCCGTTTGCCAGATTTAAAGCGAGAGGGTTCGTTTTTAATACCGAAGAACTGGCAACTGTTTTTCATATTCCCACTAAGTTTGTTAAGGTTTCCAAGATGCCGACAGTCGAGGCCAAAAAAGGTAGCCCGCCAACCGCGTTACCGACAATATAATTATGGATAATAAAGAAATCACAATTTTTGCCGAGACCAACTTCCGTAACCAGCGGACCAGATTTGGTATTAAGGTCGATGATAGACGACGTCACATGTATATTGTCGGTAAAACCGGCATGGGGAAAACCGTGCTTTTGGAAAATATGGCGATTCAAGACATTCAAAATGGTCATGGCGTGGCCATTGTTGACCCGCATGGCGAGTTTGCGGAAAAAATGCTCGATTTTGTACCGCCGAATCGTATTAACGACGTGGTTTATTTTAATCCTGCGGATATTGATCATCCCATTAGTTTTAACGTGATGGAGAAAGTTGAAGTGGAATATCGCCACTTGGTTGCTTCCGGCTTGATGGGGGTTTTCAAAAAAATCTGGTTCGATATGTGGAGTGCGCGCATGGAATACATTACCTACAATACTGTTTTGGCGCTCTTGGAGCATCCAGGAACAACACTTCTAAGTATAAACAGAATGCTTTCGGATAAGGATTATCGACAAAAAATCGTGGAAAAGCTTACCGATCCGACAGTAAAAGCATTTTGGACAAATGAATTCGCAAAATATCCGGAAAGATTCAGAGAAGAAGCAGTTGCGCCGATTCAAAATAAGGTTGGCCAGTTTATCGCCGCACCGCTGATCAGGAATATTGTTGGCCAGGTTAAATCGACCATCGATATGCGCAAACTGATTGATGAGGGAAAGATTCTTATTGTTAATTTGTCGAAAGGAAAAATCGGCGAGGATGCAAGTAATCTTTTGGGCGCTTTGGTGATTACCAAATTGCAACTTGCGGCAATGTCGCGCGTGGATGTTCCTGAGGAACAGCGCAGGGATTTTTATCTTTATGTCGATGAATTCCAGAATTTCGCTACCGATGCCTTTGCCACAATTTTATCCGAAGCGAGAAAATATCGTCTTTGTTTGATTTTGACCCATCAATATATTGCTCAATTGGACTCAATGTCCGATAAAGGAAAAAGCACCAGAGTAAGAGACGCGGTTTTCGGCAACGTCGGAACAATTATTACTTTTCGGATTGGCGCCGCGGATGCGGAATTTTTGGAACCGGAATTCGTTCCTGAATTTATCATTGATGATTTGGTGAATTTGGATAAATATAATATTTATTTGAAATTGATGATTGACGGTGCGGCTTCGCGCGCGTTCAGCGCCGTAACTTTGCCGCCGATTCTTAAGCTGGACAAATCGAACCGCGAAAAAATAATTTCCGCATCCAGAGAAAGATATACAACCTCGAGAGAGGATATCGAGCAAAAATTGGCAAAATGGAGTGAAGCGGTTCAGGTTGAAAGAGATGAGAAGAAAAAGAAATTCGACGCAGTTTGTTCCGACTGCGGAAAGAAAACTAGCGTTGCCTTTCAGCCCGACGGGGTGAGACCGGTTTATTGTTCGGATTGTCTGGCAAAAAGTAAAGAACTGGCTCCTGTAAAAACCTTAGAACAAAAAGAAACGCTTAAGCCGATTTCCGTACAAGAAGCAACCCAGCAACAGCCGCAATCTTTCAAAAAAATCAAGAAAGAGGTCGATATTGACGACTTAAGAAAGACCATTGAAGAAGCGATGAAAGACATTAAGGAAAACTAACGATAATCAAAATCCGAGTCGATTCATTTTGCCGTCTAAAAGGATGGCATTTTTTTTATAAAAATGATAATATGAAATTAAGATGGATAATTTGGAAAATCTTAAACAGGTCCGATTGAAAAAATTGGAGAATTTAAAAAAAGCCGGCATAAATCCCTATCCGGCGGAAGTTTCGCGCACACACACGAATAAAGAAGCGTTGGACGCTTTTAATAAGCTTTTAACCAAGAAAATTACCCTGGTAGGTAGAATTCGCTCGATTCGCGGGCATGGCGGTTCTACTTTTTTTAATATTGAAGATGGCTCGACTTCGCTCACCACAAGTGCGCAAATTCAGGCATATCTGAAAAAAGATAGTGTCGGAGACAAAGATTACGAATTATTTTTGGATACTATCGATATCGGAGATTTTGTCGAATTGAGTGGAATTTTATTCAAGACCAAAAAAGGCGAAAAAACTCTGGAAGTTAAGAAATGGAGGATTCTAACCAAAGCTATTTTATCTATTCCCAGTGAATGGTATGGCCTTGAAGACATCGAAGAAAGATTCAGGAAAAGATATCTGGACCTGATTTTGAATAAAGAGGTAAAAGAAAAATTCATCAAGCGGTCGCAAATCATCGGAAAAATCAGAAAATTCTTGGATGAAAACGGATTTCTGGAAGTGGAAACGCCGATGCTGCAAACGATTGCCGGCGGAGCCAAGGCCAAACCATTTAAAACACACTTAAATGCTCTGGACATAGATTTGTATCTCAGAATCGCGCCCGAACTTTATTTAAAAAGACTTTTGGTCGGCGGATTGGAAAAAGTATATGAAATTGGCAGAAATTTCCGTAACGAAGGAATGGACAGAGAGCACAATCCGGAATTTACCATGCTTGAGTTTTACGCCGCATATTGGAATTACGAAACAATGATGGATTTTACGGAAAAATTATTGAAATCTTTAGATAATAAGATTTTCGGAAAGAAGTTTAAGCGCGTTGAATACGATAAATTGGTTTACCCCGTTAAATCCCGCAAAGCGGGGTCGCCTACGGCGACATTTAACGGGGCGAGCGAAAAAGAAATTTTCGAAAAAATCAAAGAACCGACTTTTGTCATCAATCATCCTACGGAAATTTCGCCATTATCAAAAAAGCTGGAAAAAGACGCGAAAAAAGTCGCCCGATTCCAATTAATTGTTAATGGTCTGGAAATCGCCAATGGTTTTTCCGAACTAAATGACCCGTTTGACCAGAAAGAAAGATTCGCTGCCCAGGAAAAGGAAAGGAAAGCGGGAAGCCAAGAAACTCATCCTTATGACAAGGATTTTATCGAAGCGCTGGAATATGGAATGCCGCCTGCAGCCGGAATTGGTATCGGCATCGATAGGCTGGTAGTTTTATTAACCGAATCGAAAACTCTGCGGGAGATTATATTATTCCCTACAATGAAACCGAAGGAATAGTTAATTTTTGCGAATCCTTCGCTTTCTTCGCCGCCCCAGCGTGGCGGCTCAGGGTTGAGCCCTGCGCTCCTCCGACAAATGGTCGGAGACCGTGCCCGCTTCGGGCTCAAAACCCGCTTAATGATTCACAAAAATTATAGTTTGGTTATGATACACGAAGAAGCATATAATTTACTTAAAGACAAAGTTCAAAATCAGAACCTGATTAAGCATTGTATTGCTGCAGAGGCGTGCATGCGTGCCTTGGCGGAGTTTTTTGACGAAGATAAAGAAAAATGGGGAATAACCGGCTTGCTTCACGATATCGATTACGAAGGTACTAAAAACGACCCGGTGAAGCATTCGATAGTTGGCGCAGAAATATTGGAAAAACTGGGAATAGACAAGGAAATTGTCGAAGCAGTAAAAACGCATAACGAGATTCACGAAATCGTGCCACAATCGAAAATGGCGAAAGCAATTTATTGCGTTGACCCGTTGACCGGTTTGATTGTAGCTTCAACTTTGGTTTTGCCAAGCAAAAAAATCGTCGATTTGACCGTAGAAAATGTTTTGAATCGTTTCAAGGAAAAAGGATTTGCCAAGGGCGCAAATCGGGAAATTATTGCCAAATGTCATATCTTATTGGATTTGCCGTTGGAGAATTTCGTTAAAATTTGCCTTGAGGCAATGAAAAAAATCAGTAATGAACTGGAATTATGATTAATATTAAACTTTTACGTGAAAATCCGGAAAAAATAAAAAAGGCTTGTCAGAATAAGCAAGCGGATATTAATATTGATAAAATTCTGGAATTGGACAAAAAAAGAAGGGGATTGATTTCTGAAATCGAGAATACGAGAGCTGAGCAGAAAAAATTCGGCAAAGATCAGATAGAAAAGGCAAAAGAATTGAAGGTTAAAATTAAGGAACTTGAACCGCAATTGGAGAATATAGAAAAAGAATTCAATGAATTATTCGTGAAAATCCCTAATCCGCCATTGGATGACGTGCCGATTGGGAAAGATGAATCAGAAAATAAAGTTATTAAAGAAATCGGCAAAAAGCCAAAATTCGGTTTTAAACCAAAAGACTATTTGGAGTTGGCGGAAAAATTGGATATTATTGATGTAAAAAGCGCAGCCAAAACATCGGGTTCGCGCTTCGGTTTTATTAAAAACGGAGGAGCGCTTTTGGAAATCGGCCTGATTCAATTGGCTTTCGAAGCTTTGGTTAAAGAAGGATTTATTCCAATAATTCCGCCAACAATGCTTAAGCCGGAAATGATGAAAGCAATGGGCTATGTCGAAAGAGGCGGAGACGAA
>JAUYCU010000090.1 GCA_030692145.1 bacterium | reverse complement strand
ATTCCGGAAGAACGTGCGGAAGATGTAATCTATTTCAACCCTGGAGACATCGAAAGACCGATGGGTTTGAATATTTTGGAATACGACCCGAAGTATCCGGAACAAAAAACATTTTTGGCGAACGAAACCGTAAATATATTCAAAAAACTTTGGGAAGCATTGCCTGAGGCATTCGGCCCGATGTTCGAGCAGTATATGCGCAATGCTTTGCTTTTAATTATGGATGACCCTGATTCGGGTTCAACGCTTCTGGAGGTGCCGAAAGTTCTGGCTGATACCAAATTCAGGCATTATAAACTTTCCAAAACCGAGAATATTGTGGTTAAAGATTTCTGGGAAAAAGAAGCGGAAAAAGCAGGAGGAGAGGCGGCTTTGGCGAATATTGTTCCCTATATTACCAGCAAGGTAAATGTGTTTTTGGCCAACGATTTAATGCGGCCGATTATCTGTCAGCAAAAAAGCGCTTTTGATTTTAGGAAAATAATGGACGAGCAGAAAATTCTTTTGGTCAATCTTTCCAAGGGCAAGCTGGGCGATTTTAATAGTTATTTATTGGGCTTGATTATTGTGGGAAAATTTTTAATGGCGGCTTTTTCGCGAGGCGATTCGTCGGAAGAAAAAAGGCCGGATTTTTACCTTTATATCGACGAATTCCAGAATTTTACCACGGATACCATTGCCACAATTTTAGCCGAAGCGAGAAAATATAAGCTTAATTTAATTGTCGGGCACCAGTTTATCGGCCAATTGAAAGAAAATATCCGTGATGCTGTTTTCGGTAATGTCGGAAGTATGGCAATATTCAGAGTCGGAGCGGATGACGCGGAATTCGTGGTTAAACAATTCGAGCCGGTATTTAGCCAGCAGGACCTGTTAAATATCGATAATTTTAACGCTTATTTGAAGCTTTTGATTAATAATCAAACCAGTTTGCCATTTAACATCGGGTGTAATCCGCCTGCGCATTCCAATCCGGAAATAGCGGAAAAAATAAAGGAACTTTCGCGCCTGAAATACGGTCGTGAAAAACTGGTGGTGGATAAGGAAATTTTCGAGCGTTCGAAAATTTCCGCGCAAGTTTCCGGAGCAGCGGCGTTGCCCGAAAATCTGGATTTAAGATAAAAAACTAATAAGTAATATAATTATTATGGGAAAAAGTGACATTATTGCAAGTTTAATTTTGGGCGGAATTATCGGCCTTTTTTTGGCGTTTATTTTACAGGGATTCGGTTTTAGTCTTTTTTCTCCCTGGGCCTTGATTCCGGCTTTGCCGATATTGGCAACGGTGGGGGTTTATATCGGTGAATTAATCGGTAAAAAAATTCCGGTAATTTTACAATTTGTAAAATTTGGCATGGTTGGTTTCGCCAATACTGCGGTTGATTTCGGAATATTGAATCTTTTAATGGCCACAACCGGAATTTACAGTGGGAAAAATATTTTTCTCCTGAACAGTATTTCTTTTGTCGTTGCCGTGACTCATAGTTATTTCTGGAATAAATTCTGGACATTCAAGGTTAAGAAAACCGAAGCGACAAAGGAATTTTTACAATTTCTGATTGTAAGCATAGTTGGTCTCTTGATTAACGGTGCGATTGTGTATATGATAACTACTTGGATTAAACCGATGTTCGGAATGACAGAGATTTCCTGGGCAAATGCCGGCAAAATAGCTGCGACGGTTATATCCCTAGTATGGAATTTCATTGGTTATAAATTTATTGTATTTAAGAAACAAAATGATCAATCTGGTAATATACAGAAAATATAGGCCGCAAATCTTTTCCGAGGTAATCGGGCAAGACCATGTGGTTAAAACGCTTATCAGCGCCATTAAAAATGGCAAGGTTGCGCATGCCTATTTATTCGCCGGCCCCAGAGGAACGGGTAAGACCACGGTAGCGAGAATTTTGGCAAAAGCGGTGAATTGCCTTGATGATTCGAGCTACGAGCCGTGTAATAAGTGTGATTCGTGTGTGGAAATTATGAATAACCGGGCACTGGATTTGATTGAAATCGATGCCGCTTCAAACCGAGGGATAGAAGAGGTGAGAGAGCTTAAAGAAAGAATCAGGTTTGTCCCGACGCGGGGAAAATATAAGGTTTTCGTGATTGATGAAGCGCATCAACTGACCAAAGAAGCCTTTAACGCACTACTTAAAACCCTGGAAGAGCCGCCCGCACACGCAATTTTTATCCTTGCGACCACTGAACCTCATAAAATGCTTCCGACAATTTTGTCCCGCGTACAGAGATTCGATTTCAAGAAATTGTCCATGCCGGATATTGTCAAAAAACTCGAATTGATTGCCGGAAAAGAAGGGGTGAAAATAAGCGAGAAGGCATTGCGGGTTATTGCCCTGAATTCCGAGGGTTATATGCGTGATGCAGAGAGTATGCTCGGGCAAATGATTGCTTTTTCCGGGGACAAAGAAATTACTGTTGAGGATATCGAAAATATTCTCGGTATTGTTGATATCAATTTGGCGATAAAATTCATCGATTTATTGGCAAAGAAAAATTCGAGCGAGGCCTTGGTTTTTGTCGATAAATTCATCAATCAGGGTTACGATTTGGTGCAATTTACCGAGTCGCTGATAAATTATTCGCGCAAACTGATGCTTTTAAGGGTGGGAAAAGATTTATCGAA
>JAUYCU010000027.1 GCA_030692145.1 bacterium | reverse complement strand
ATCCCTACAATCCCGAAGAAATCGCTGAAGCAATCTATAGGGTTTTAAGTGATGAAAATTTAAGAAACGATTTGATAAAAAAAGGCCGAGAAAACGTGAAGCGTTTTTCCTGGTCTAAGTGTGCGCAAGAAACATTAAAGATAATTTCTAATTGACTTAACTTCTAATTATTCTAAATTTTTTAATATGAAAATAGCGTTGATACACGATTATATAATCTCTTATGGAGGCGCGGAGAAAACGTTCAAGGTTTTGAGCGAAATTTTTCCCGATGCGGAATTGTATACACTTTTTTACGATAAAAGTATTGTTGAAAAACTGAAAATAGGGGAAGGGAGGAAAATCCATACTTCGTTTTTGCAGAAATTTCCGCGCTTTTTAAGAAGAAAATACCAATTACTTTTACCGCTTATGCCGATTGCCGCAGAAACTTTGGATTTTCGCGAATTCGATATTGTGATTTCTTCCAGCTTTTCTTTTACAAAGGGAATTATCACCCGTCCCAAAACAACGCACATCAGTTATTGTCATACGCCAACACGATATTTATGGGATAAATCGCGCAAAAGATTTATTCTGCATTATTTCCGGGTTTGGGACAGACAGGCAAGCGAGCGCGTGGATGAATTCATCGCCTCGTCAAAAACGGTTCAGGACAGAATCAGGAAATACTACAAGCGAGAATCAGTGGTAATATATCCACCTGTGGAAATGGGCAATCGTCTAGGGGTTACGAAACTCGTTTCGTCAAAGGGTTACGTTGAACGTTTAACTCCTAACGATACGGGCGTCGTAGCTGATAAACGAAAGACTGGTGGCGAGTTTTATCTGATTGTATCGCAGCTGAGAAAATACAAAAGAATTGATTTGGCGATTGATGCTTTCAATAAGCTGGGCTTGGAATTGGTGATTATCGGCGATGGTCCGGAAAAAAGACATCTGAAAAAAATAGCCAAGAAAAATATAAAAATCTTAGGGTGGCAGCCGGAAGAAATTACAGCCAAATATTACAAAAATTGTACTGCGTTTATTTTTCCCGGAGAAGACGATTTCGGTATTGCGCCTGTAGAAGCGATGAGCTACGGAAAACCGGTTTTGGCGTACAGAAAAGGGGGGGCAACGGAAACGATTATCGAGGGGAAAACCGGAGAATTTTTCGATTACGAAAACTCGGCAATTCTGGCAGACTGCGTAAGAAGATTCAGAATGAATAACGTCGATCGCTACAACGCGAAATTAATTTCCGAACACGCAAAAAAATTCTCCAAAGAAAGATTCAAAAAAGAAATTTTGGAGTTCGTGGACAAAGTTGCGAAATCGAAGCAAATATGATATTCTGAATCCTATGGGAGAAACAAAAAACCAGCATATTTTCGATTTTTTTAAAAAGGCCAAGGAATCGGGACAACTTGCCCATGGATATCTGTTTTGGGGGCCGGATAATGGCGAAGGAATGAACGTAGCTCTTTGGCTGGGAAAAATTTTAGAAGTCAATAATTTTGACATCTTACAGATTTCGGTGGAAAAAGAAAAAAAAGAAATTTCCATAAACCAGATTCGCGCGGCGAAAAAACATCTTAACTTATCTCCTTATTCCGGATTATACAAACTTGTGATTATTGGCGAAGCGGAAAAATTGAATTCTGAAGCGGCAAATGCTCTTCTGAAAATGCTTGAAGAGCCCCACAGAAACACAATTTTGATTTTAATTACCTCCGAGCCCGAAATCCTGCCGAAAACAATTGTTTCTCGCTTACAAGAAATAAGATTTCGTCCTACTTCCCTGAATCAGGCTTCGAAAAATCTTTTAAATAAGAAATACACCGATCTTTTGCAAAAATCTCTGAATAGTATTTTTAAAGACATAGAAAAAATAGTCAAAGAAGAAACGGAAATTATTCCGCTTCTCGATTCCTGGATGTTTTGGTTCAGGGAAAAAATGATTGACGAAGCAAAGACTGAAGTAAACGGGAAATTTTTGAAAATTATCAGAGAAATACAAAAAACTAAAAATTTAATTTCCTCAACCAACGTTAATCAACGTCTGGCCATGGAAAATTTGGTATTAAACATAAAAGGATAATTATTATCTCGGAATATCGCAACCCAATCAAATTTTTTCCGACACGAAGTCGCCGAATAAATGATTGATAATGTAATTGCTCAGGCGCTTCTTTTTCTCGCTCCGACAAGATTATTTAGAAACAGATCGTTATTTTATCCGGTCGGAGCTACGAAGAGTCTACAAAAATTTATTGTGTTGCTTGGTATAAAAATTCTTAAAAAATAGAATAATTATGTATAAAAAATTAATCGACGATTTAAAACCGGAATTGGAAAAAACAACCCTACACTTGAAGGAAGATTTGATGAAAATCAAAACCAGTAGGGCAACGCCGGCAATGGTGGAAGATATCGAAATAGAGTGCTACAATCAAAAATTTCCCTTAAAACAAGTGGCTTCCATAAATGTTCCGCAGCCAAGGATATTGATAATTCAACCATGGGACAAAAGCATTCTTCAGGATATCGAACGAGGAATAAGAAATAAATCTGGCTTCAGTCCGATTGTCGACGGAGACACGGTCAGAATAAATATTCCTACGCTTAACGAGGAACAGAGAAAAGAATATTGTAAAATCATTGCCGACAGGTCGGAAGAAGCGAGAATTTCCGTGCGTTTACATAGGGAAAAAATCTGGAAACAAATCCAGGAAATGGAAAAAAACGGAGAAATCAGGGAAGACGACAAATTTAGGGCAAAAGACGATTTGCAAAAAGTTATCGATGACTGCAACGAGAAAATCGACAATATGAAGAAAAACAAAGAGTCCGAAGTAATGACAGTTTAGGTTAAATTTTAAATAATCTAACCCAACGAATTATTTCTCCAACCACGCAATTGTTGGAAACGCTCAGACCTACTCACGCAAAGACACGCGTCGGGGTAGTAAATTAACTAAATTTTCTTCAGCACGAAGTCGCCGTACATTGATTAAATATTGTAATTACTCGGGCGCTTCTCTTACTCGCCGAGCCAATATACTAAATCAACAATATAATAGCTATCTCGGGCTCGGCTGCGTAATGCTACGAAAACTTAGTTAATTTACTTAAATGTATTTCGGCTGGAGTTTATCCGCCTCTGGCGGACAATGGTTTCCGAAATAATTATTGGGTTATAGTATAATTTTAATATTATGGTTTTTTTGACTATTGTTGTCGCGATTCTAATACTGGGTATTTTGATTTTTGCTCACGAATTGGGTCATTTTGTCAGTGCAAAAAAATCCGGAGTGAGGGTCGAAGAGTTCGGGTTCGGTTTCCCGCCCCGAATTT
>JAUYCU010000126.1 GCA_030692145.1 bacterium | reverse complement strand
GGGACTGTTGCGAAATACGCTAAAAATATATTTTTGTCGAGAGAACTCCTATCTTTTTGTTTCCAGCGCTTAAATATTTCTTATTTTTGTCCGTTTTTGGATATTTCTATCTCCTCAAGACATAGTAATCCCTTGAGGGGCCTTTTAGGCCCCGTCAAATAAAGGCGGCGCGTTAATTACTATAAGTCTTTTTACGTTAAATACGATCGTCTCCATAAATGCTTGCAACTGCGCCTTCATTAATCCGCGATATCTCGCGCGTTTTTCTTCTTTTGAAAATATTCCTTCGAACTGTGCCCTTATCTTTGATATCCACCGATCCTTATCTTTATTCTTCTTAAGCATGTTATTCTTTAACACAGCCCCGCTATGGCAGTTCCGCGAACGCATAATTTCCTGAGCTTCTTTTAAGCAATAAGCTTTGTCCGCGAAGACCATTCCGCCATCGGGGCAGATATGCCTGAATCCCGCCTGATCCGAGGTATTGGCGGGAGTCACCGCCACTTTCCGAATAAGGCCGGAACCCATGTCCGCGTTTACATGTTTTTTATACCCATACCAGAATTTATCCTCACCCTTACAGCCGAAGCGGGCATCCTTATCGGCGCTGTAGTCTTCCACATTGTCATTGTTTAAAGATTCTTCGCCATCTCTAATCGCTTTATCCCGTTCCTGCCATGTCGTCTCTTTGGTCTTAACCGCCGTCGAGTCCACGAATGTGAACACCTTCCTTACTATCCCTTTTTCTTCGGCTTTCTGCATAATATTCTTAAATACTTGCCCTATTCGCCTCGCGCCTAATATGGTTCGTATCCGACAAAAGAAAGTATGATCAGGAGTGTCTTCTTCCAGATTAATACCGCAGAACCACCTGAGCGCCATATCATCACGCAGGCGATTTTCTAACTCCCTGTCCGATAAATCATAGTAAAATTGCAGAAATAAACACTTAATTCCGACATCTAAACCGTAGCCTTTCCTGCCCACGGTTGTCTTCAACTCCACATACTTGCGGGCTATTTTACAAAAATCTACCGTAGTATTGATTTTACGGAGCTGGTGATCCTGACGCACAAGGGCGTTCAGATCGTATTTCATTATGGTCATTTGCGGGTCCCTTTCTATTTGCATACTCATATTATACCATAATCTCCGACGATAAATATCAAATTATGTTTAATTCTCCGACGAGGAATTAAAACACTTGACATCGCGAAAGATCGTTATTTCGCAACAGTCCCTAGAGGAAAAATAGGGACTGACCCAAAAGTGCTTATCTCACGCTGATTGGGTCTGTCCCATTTTTCCGGTAGTTTTTTGAAAATAGGTGTCTGTCCCTAATTACCCTGATGGACTTATAGCAGATTTTGGGGGAGTGTAAATGGAGAGATTTCCTGTTGGGGACTGACCCTTTATTCTCTATGTACGAATACGCTATGCTGCTAATGGCTGTAAACAACTATTGAGGGTTTTTCTTATAGAAGTCGGTATATTAATTTCGGTATCTTTCAGGATTTTCTTTATTGTAGCATTCGCCTTTTGAATCCTGATAATTTCTATGCCCACCAATTTATCGTTTTTATCATAGTCAAAAAACAATGAATGATTTTCACGGACAGTTCTTTCTACTTTGTTATTAGACAGTCCGACGTAAGCGGCTCTTGCCAAAGTGTCAAATGAGAAAAACGCTATAGGCCTTTTTATATTGAATATTCTTTTATTCATAGTGACCATCCTGTGGTTATTACAATAACCTCTTTTTTCTTGTGCTCAATTACAACAAAATGCTCTTTTCCATCAACTTTTCTTCTGAATTCTTGTGTATTATCCGGCGCTACCGGTAACTTAACGCCTGGGCGATCAATAGTTTTTTGCACATCTTCAGTGCTTACAATACGCTTGGCCATCCTTTCAATAGCGTGCTTTGAATAAACTATTTTCTTTTTGGCCGTAAATTATCATACCATAGTTTTGGTTCAAAATCGATGGAAAGTTAATGCGAGTAGTATCAAGATAATTGGACGTATTTTGTTATTGCGGCGAAGCAATCTCAAAAAACCCCGAACCCACCAGGAGTTCGGGGCCAATGAGATATTAAGCTCACTGGGATGATAACGTGAACAATATCAAAAGAACGTTAAATTGTCAATCTTTTCTTATACCCTTTTCTCACCTTCTACTTATAGTATATCACAAGGATTAACAATTACAAGCCACCCCTGATTTTCCGAAATCTTAAGGCTACTTAAACTGCTCCTTTACTTTGGGACGAGTAAAATACCACCATAATAAAAACATTGACACACCGAAAACCATTAACGATGCTATCGAAGCTACCAAACTACTGGAGGAAGATCCTGTCTCATTTAGCTTAGACACGCTTTTTAAAGTATAAAAAGCACCCCGAATAATCCAAAAAGTTCCAAAAAACAATGTAAGCTTTCTGCTCCATTCTTTTTGCATAAATAAGCCCATGCTACTAATAAAAAGAAGTATGATATATAGAATGTCCAGCAATTTCCCGTGTGATAAAATAGATGGAATGTTTGGTATTCCCAAAAGTGCCAACACCAAAAATATTATTCCAAACACTGACA
>JAUYCU010000107.1 GCA_030692145.1 bacterium | reverse complement strand
AAGCATTTGCGAGCCAACAAGCACGGCGTTTTCGGCAACGAGGAACTCTTTAATGATTTTTTCCTGTTCTAATGGTTTTTCGCTAATATCGCTGTCCAGGCGGAATACTTTTTTGTCTGGAAATATTTTTTTGATTTCACTTTCCGCTTTTTGCGTTCCTGCGCCGAAATATTTTATTTTGATACTTTTACACTTAGGACATAAAACTGGGGCAATATCGTCCTTTCCGCAATGGTGACAAACCAATCTTCTTGATGGTTTGTCTTCATGAAAAACCATCGGCACGTCGCAGTCTTTACACACTGAAACATAACCGCAACTTCTGCAAAGAACAAATGTCGAGGTTCCGCGTCGGGCAATAAAAAGAATTGATTTCTTGAAATTTTTTAATTTCTCCTGTAATTCGCGGCTGATTATGGAAAAATTCCCGTTTTTCATTTCCTCTCGCATATCAATCAATTTTGAATTTTGAATTTTGAATTTTGAATCAATTTCTGAATTTTCAAATTTCAAATTATATCCACCTTTTTGCGTCCAATAGCGGGTTTCGATTGACGGCAAATTGCTTTTTAAAATCAGTTTTGCTTGATGGATTTTTGCCAGCTCAATAGCAATATCTTTTGCATTGTAGTATGGTTTTCTGCCCCAGGATTTATATAAATCACTTGATTCGTCTTTGATGGTAATGGATTTCAGATTAGCGAATGGCGCAAAAACTAACGATTTGGTTTGTGGAGTCAAAATCAAATTCTGAATTTTGAATTCTGAATTTTGAATTTTGAATTCTTTCGAAAGAAAAATTCTTGCCACTAGTCCGAGAGGCGCGAAATAGTAATCCGAAATCCAGAATAAAAGCTTGATTTGTTTTTCAATCAGAACTGGTTCAACGGAAACAATTTTTTCAATCGGTTTGATTTGAAAATCGGCGATTTTTTTCAGGCGGATTTTTTCCTGTTCCAATTTTCTGCAATCAACAACAATGGCGTTGATTTTCTTTTTCCGCACAGAGATTTTAACCAGACTCCCGATTTTTATTTTTTCTGCACAAAAATAACTCAACAATTGCGAGTTGGGATGGGGGATTTTAATTAAAGGAATGACATTAAGAATATACATCACCTTTATTTTACCATTTTGGGGTGATATCATAAAATCATGACCAGGCGAAGATTATTTATTGCCGTAAATTTACCCGAAAACGTTAAAAATAACTTTTTTAAATTTCGGGATAAGTGGCCAGAATTGGAGCGGGGAACAATAAACTGGGTAAAAAAGCAAAACCTGCATATTACTTTGGCATTTTTGGGCTATCAGACTGATGACGAAATATACGAAATTTGCAAAATAATGCAACAAGTCGGAAAACGCCACGAGCCGTTTTTCGTGAAACTGGAAAGAATTATTACCGGGCCACCGAAAGCCACGCCGAGAATGTTTTGGGCGGAAGGAGAAAAAAGCGAGAAAATGGCAGATTTACAAAAAGACCTAGAAGAAACGATTGCCGGCAGAGTTTATTTCAAGCAGGAAAACCGTGCTTACCGGCTGCACATCACTTTGGCAAGATTTAAATACGAGGCAGCGAAGAAAGTAAAAGAGAGAGGAAAAGTTGACGAACCTTTAAATAATCAGATTCCGGTCGAGAGGATTGATTTGATGCAAAGTATTTTAAAGCGTACTGGTCCGGAATATACGATTTTGGAGTCGGTGGAATTGGGAGAATAAATTCAGGTATTATCTTTTCGCTTTCTTTGGCCGTCCCAGCGAGCCGGCCTCAGGGTTTCGCCCTTCGCTCGTCCCGATAAATCGGGACACCGTGCCCGCTTTCGGGCTCAAAACCCGCGAGAAAGACAATACCTGAATTTATGCGGGGTTAGGGATAAAAAAAGCAGACTTGCGTCTGCTGTCGTTGACCACCACGACGAGGAGAGTTCTGTTGGCCAAACTCACAAAGCCTGTTGAATAGATTTTTCGGTTATTTGACCAAGAGCTTAAGTAACTCGGAGAGTTCGGAAATAATACCATTCCATGCTCCGACTACAAAAGCTATGATCCCAAAAGCCGTCAAGAAGATCTGAAAGTTCTGATTCTTGTTGTTGTCGTTGACCACAAAACCGAGAAGAACGAAAAGAGATCCAGTTACACAAGCCAGCAGTGTCATTTTAGCCTCCGGTAAGTAAATTTTATTCTATTATAATTATACACCTAATTTGTTGTTTTGTCAAGTATTATGGGGAAAACTGAGATTTTTGGCGTAAAATTTGATGATTTGA
>JAUYCU010000089.1 GCA_030692145.1 bacterium | reverse complement strand
CAGTTGTTTGAACTAAATTTTTTGTGGTGGGTTGGTTAGTGGTTTTCTTTCCAGAATTTGAAGATTTTTAATATTTTTTCTGCTGTTCCTAGGTATTTGATGGTTTTTGTTTTGAATTTACCGCCTATTTTTTCTTGTTTTTCGAGGTAGTAGTATGTGGTGTATTTGTTTTTCCTTTTGAACTTCTTTTTTCTTATGAACATATTTTTATAGGCGTTAAATTTATATATATGTTTTTCTATATTAGAGAATATATTTTGATTAATAATTAACGCCTATTTTTTAGGCGTTAAAAAGAGGTGGGGATTGTGGTTTTTCAGTTTCGAGTTAGAGGTGTTTCAAAGGAAGAATGTAAGGGTTTGTATAAGAAGTTTAGTAGGGCTTTTAGGAAGGAGTCAAGTGATCCTGTGGGGGTTGCTTGTGAATTGTTTTTGGAGATTATTTTCTTGTATTTTGATAATGATCGGGAAAAGTTGTATAAGCTGTTTTTTCCGTTGGTCATGGCTAACTTGATCGAGAGGGGTAGTATTCATTCTGTTATCGAGGAGTTTAGGAAATCTAAAGGGTTGTTTTCTTGGTCTTATACTTATAGGATTCTTAACATGTTGAGTGAGGATGATAGTTTGGAAATCAGCAGGGCATATAGGAAGGTCATGTTTAAGATTCTTAAGAAGTTTGGTTTTAAGAGTAAGGGGTTTTGTGTTGCTGTTGATATTACTGCTAGGCCTTTTTATGGAAGTAAAGATCTGTTGATGGTTAAAGGCTGTAAGCGCAAGGCTGGCACTAATTATGGGATTCATTATTTGACAGCGTCGATAATCGAGGAAGGTGTAAGGTTTAACCTGTTGTGTTTTCCGATAAGTTCTTTATCTAGCGTTAGTATTGAGTTCAGCAATCTTGTGAAAGAAGTTAGGAGTATGATTCCGGTTAAGCTTTTATTCTTGGATAGGGGTTTTGGTAATAAAGAATATTCTAAAATTTTAAAACTGCTCAAGCATAAGTTCCTGATGCCGATAACGAGGAATAATAAGTTGAAAGAGTTAAAATTGAACGTGAAAGAACAGTTAATCTTAGAGAAGGATGAGTATGGTTTGGTAATAATGGGTTACGTTTTTTCCGAGGACAGGGCGAAAGA
The DNA here is from genome assembly GCA_030692145.1 of bacterium. Classification (GTDB taxonomy): domain Bacteria; phylum Patescibacteriota; class Minisyncoccia; order RBG-13-40-8-A; family RBG-13-40-8-A; genus JAUYCU01. Next base: position 1,422 of record JAUYCU010000089.1, on the reverse strand, counting down.
ATACCATGTAGAAGTAAAGCTGATAATACTTTACGAGGATGGTGAAACTTTCTTTTTCATAACAAACATGTACGACCTTAGCATGGAAGAATATTATCATTTAACTGAAGTTTACAGGTACAGGTTCGGTATCGAAACAGGTTATAGGATGGATAACGTCTTCTCACCATTCACATGTTCGGTAACAGCAACGCTAAGGTATCTGTTAATGCAGGTTTCGTTGATCGTACAAGATTTATGGACGATGGTCAACTTCCTGCTCCACAAAAAAGAACGGAAACAACCACGAGAAAAATACAAAAACAATTACTCAATCATAGACGTAGTCAAAGCCAGAATCAAAGACTTAGGATTCACATGGAGACCCGTAATCACAGCCGTCCAATTCAAAAGACAAGCAGAAAAAACACTCACGTAAACCTAAAAAACGATTCGATCCTAAAAAATCTTAGCTTCAAACATATTCTTTCTACAAAAAACCAACCAAAACCACGTTCAACAAGCCAAACAAAACCAAAAACTCAAAGAAAAAAGGCAACATCAAAACAAAAACCCAAAACAAAAAACCACTCAGAACCTTCGAATTAAGAAAATAGTTCAATCAACTGGGACCTAAGAAAAATAAACAATTACGAACAGCTAAAATCTATCCTCTAAACTTAATACACACCTTTAAACCTACCGTTTTAACTTCCTAATCATTATAGAAAAAACCGCTCCAAGCGGAGGCACGAGAACGGCTTGCATACCAACCCATCTGATATATTGTTGAAAATCAGTCTTAACCACAAAAACCATATAAGGCGTCAAAGCCAAAGTCCAGTATAAAAAAGATATTATGGCGTCCTTCACGAACTGCTTCAAAAACTCTTTTGACATGAGGAATAAGTCTTGTTCTTCAGGATTTTATAAATATTATTGCACTCTAAAAACCGGTAGTGGACAGCGCGACAAGTGTGTGGAAAGCATTTATAAACGAGTAAAGAAATACTTATTATTAACCTGAAAAAAAATCCGAAAGGAAGAGGTGATAGCGACAAAAAAGAGCGGGAAGACTTCTTTTTGGATTTAAAAAAAACAAAAAGGTGAAACAAAATGGGAAACCAACCAATAAAAAAATGGAGAGCCGGAAACATAACCGGAGCCATATGGCTGAACGAGAGAGAAATCAAAGGAGAAAAAAGAGGCTTCAAAACAGCCACGATAAGAAGAAGCTGGAAAAAAGAAGGAGACGTATGGAGAGACGAAACACTAAACATAAGAAGACACGACATACCAAAACTATTAACCATACTGAACAAGATGCAAGAAGAACTGTTCTTAACAAACGAGGATGATGAAGATGAGTAAAGAAGAAAAAAAAGAGGTAATTAAGGAAGAAAAGAAAGAAGTTAAAGAAGAAAAAATAGTAAAAGAAGAAAA
>JAUYCU010000086.1 GCA_030692145.1 bacterium | reverse complement strand
GGAGTTGGATTAAAGAAAGAAAAAGATAGTTGGGTAATTACAGTTGAGATTATTGAAAAGAAATCTATTCCTGAAGGAATGGATATTCTGGGAACTTATGAAGTTCATTTAGATGCAAAAGGAAACCTGATTTCGTATGAGCGAAAAGAATTGCGGAAAAGAATGGATACAGAGATTAGCAAGGAGGAATAAGCTATTTTGTAAAATTTATGGACAAGGGATTATATCTCTATTGTATTAGAACGAAAACAGAGAATAAGAACCTTGCTTTCGGCAAGAACCTTGATTCTCGCTTTGCTCGAATTAAATTTTCAGCAGAAGGAATTAATGGAGGTGAGATTTTTGTAATTCCTTATCAGGATTTGGAAGCAGTAGTTAGTGAGGTCTCTTTAGAAGAATTTGGCTCGGAAGAGATTCAAAAGAAAGCCGAAGGAAATTTAGGATGGATAAGAGAAAAAGCCAAGATACATGAAGAAGCGATTGAACAGGCAATGGGAAGGGGCAGTTCAAATATTATTCCAGTAATCCCGATGCAATTTGGAGTGATTTTTAAAACTAAAGAAAAACTGGAAGAAACCTTAAGTAAAAATCTTGAGAAATTTAGAAAAAGCTTAGACTATTTAACAGGAAAACAGGAATGGGGAGTAAAGACCTTTCTGAATCAAAAAGTTTTTGGGGAATTCCTTGAAAAAGGAAGCGAGGAAATTTTGGCTAAAAAGAAGGAGGCAGAATCTTTGCCAAAAGGAATGGCTTTTTTTGCAAAAAAGCAAGCAGTTTCAAAAATTAATGAAATAAAAGAAAAAGAATTAGATAGAATCAAAGGCGAAATCCACGAAAGTTTATCTCAGTTGGCAGCTAGTTCTAATAACGGGCGGAACGCCCGGTATATTGAGCATCCCGCTCACTATAAAGCCAAAAATTTGGAAAGAGAACTTACCGGGAGAATAGAAGAAATGATTTTGAACGGTTTCTATTTAACAGAAGAATCAAAATTAAATGATTTTCAAAAAAAGGCCGAAGAATTAAAAGAAAAATATAGTGGCAGGGGGATTATCATTGAAATGACTGGACCTTGGCCATCCTATCACTTTGCTTAACCCATTCGATAAACTCAGGGTTAATCCTGAGCGAAGTCGAAGGACTAAAATGGCTACTGATGATAAAAATATTGCCTTAGTGGATGCTCTAGATAAAGTGATTGATAAAGGAGCGGTGGTTCAAGGAGATTTGGTAGTAAGAATAGCCGATTTGGATTTAATAGCTATTCAGCTGAAACTTATTCTAGTTTCCTTCTCCAGATTAGAAACTCAACAAGGAAAAAGAGTGGGGGATATAAATTATGACGAAATAGAAGATGAAGCTTGTTTAAAGAAATTCGAAAATCAAATTGAAAGAGCCCAGGCTCATATCAACCAGATGATTAACGCTGATTGTCCTGCGGAAGCAGAGTCAGGATTGGCTAAATTAGTTTTGACCTTAATTAAGCTTATTGTTGATTTGGTAGAAAGAGAAGCAATGAGGAGAGTTGAGGGGGGGCATTTGACTCAAACTGAAATCCAGAAACTTGGATTAAATCTCCAAGCCATTGAAACCAAATTAGAAGAACTTAGATTGATTTTTGGCTTAAAAGAGGAAGATTTAAATTTGGATTTAGGACCTTTAGGAAAATTAAGATAAAGAGTTAAAAACATAATTTATGGCAGAAGCAATTGCAAAATCAACCGCCGGTGATACTTTAGCTGATGTTCTCTCGCTGGTTTTAGATAAAGGAATTGTTATTTGCGGCGATATTCAAATTAAACTAGCTGATGTTGATTTATTAACTATTAAAATAAGGCTTTTAGTGTGTGGAGTAGATAAGGCTAAAGAAATGGGGATTGACTGGTGGGAAAGAGATTCTTTTCTTTCTGGCAAAACCCGAGATGAAGAAAGAGAAAAGAAAATCGAAGAGTTGGAGAAAAAAGTAAAAAAATTAGAAGCGAAACCCAAACAAGAATTTTAAAAGTCGAATAAAATAACTGATATAAACATTAATAATATGGCTCCAATTTCTCAAGATAAAACTAAAGCCGCGGGACGAAATGCCTTGCTAGAAATGGCGAAAGCTTGGGAGAAAGAAAAAGGCAAGATTCAACATGCTATTGAAGCATATGAGAGAGTAATAGGAATTGACCCAGAAAGCAAAGAAGCAGACGAAGCCAGAGATGCCCTTCTTGAAATAGCCAAAAGGTTTGAAAAGGAAGGAAAGAAATATTCAGCCTATTATCTTTATCAGAAAATAGGCTATGGGAAAGAGGGAATGTCTAAAAGAGCTGTTTAGGTAGCGCTAAATTGAATAGAGTTCATTTCGTTATTAATGGCTCGATGGCTATTAGTTTGGTTAATTCAATATGCCAAAGGAGAAAAATTTAATTAAAACTAAAGTGGTTGAGTCTCAAATCCCAAAAATAAATATAAAAAAAAGACGGGGTAGAAAGAAGCCGGAGACTGAATTTAAATCAATTAGGAAACTTTTAGTTTCAATTATTATTCTATTAGCCATTCTTTTAGTGTTTGAATCGGCCCAAATTTTTTTACAATTTAAGAATTTAACAAGACAATCCCTCCAGCGACCGGTATATGTAGTAGATTCACAACCAATTGATCTTGATGCCTATTTACGTGAATATTTCATAAATAAAGTTCCGAATAAGACAATGTATGTAACAGTCACCGCTTATTCGAGTACCAAAGATCAAACCGACGGGAATCCTTATCTAACCGCCATTGGTACCCAGGTTCGCGATGGCATAGTCGCCGCAAATTTTTTACCAATAGGGACGGTAGTCCGCTTTCCGGATAAATTTGGAGAAAAGATTTTTGTGGTGGAAGATCGAATGCACGAAAAATATGGCCTCCAAGTTGACATTTGGATATCTAATCAGGACGAGGCGAAAGAATTTGGTATTCAATATTTAAAAATGGAAATTTTTTAGCCATTGAAAAAACATGGCAGTTAAAAAAAGTACAAAACTTAAAGAATTGGTATTGAAGATCAAACCTTTAGAAGAGACTAAGCCAAAAAGAACAGCTAAGCCAGCTAAAGTTTTGGTTCGAAAAATTAAACTCACCAAAAAAGCAAAACCAAAAAAATCTAACTTAGTTAAATCAATTAAACCCTTGGTTTACCCCGTTAGAGGTCAACGGGTTTTGAGAGAAGCGCAAGGAAAGCAAACCTTTAACGGTGTATACAAAACAAGAATAAAGGTCCTTGGTATTGGCGGAGGAGGAAGCTCGATTATTTCAGAAATTGCTTCACAAGTTAAAAAAGCCAGTTTCATTGTAGCTAATACTGATCTTAAGGTTCTTCAAGGGGCAGCCAAAGAAGCAAAACATTTTCAGTTTGGCAAAAGTATAACCCAGGGCTTAGGAACTGGAATGAATCCGGAATTAGGAGAACAGGCAGCTGAAAGCGACAGAAAAAAGATTAAAGAGCTTTTGAAAGAAACAGATTTTTGTATTTTGGTTTCTTGTCTTGGCGGTGGAACCGGCTCGGGCGCTTCACCAGTCTTCGCTAATATTTTAAAGAATTTGGGCATTCCTGTCCTTGGAATCTTTACTTTGCCTTTTGGATTTGAAGGAGGAAAAAGAGCTCAAATTGCCAAAGACAGTTTAGAGAAATTAAGACGAAATTTAAATGCCTTAGTTATTATTCCTAATCAAAAAATTTTCCAAACTATTGATAAAGATATTCTTTTGAAAGAAGCTCTCTCAACTATAAATAAAGCCTTAATCGAAAGTTTAGAAGGTTTAATTACTCTTATTTATTCACCGGGCTTAATTCACGTTGATTTCGCCACTTTGAAAACAACCTTAGCTGGGAGAGGAAGATTGGCTTATTTTAATACTGTTGAAATAGAAAACCCAAATCAGACCGAAGAATTAGTTAGAAAAGTTGTTTCTAATCCTTTAATCCCTTATGCTATTCAAGGGGCTAAAGAAGTCTTGTTTAACATTGATGGAGGATTAAATCTCAATATCGAGCAAGTTGAACAAATTGGCAAAACTATTTCTAATTCAATTAATCCCCGGGCTAGAGTGGCCTTTGGAATTAGCCAAAACAAAAAAGAGGGGGTCAAAATAACTTTATTGGCCAATGATTGTAAATGGAATGAATGGGAACGAGAGAAAAAGAGATCTAAAAGAGAACTTAAGGAAAAGCAAACTTTAGTTACCGAAGCTTCAAAAAAATCAGACAAAAAAATCAAGAAAAAACTGAAAGAACAACCACCTAAATTGTCAGGGGTTCAACAACTGGGAATACCTCAAAGTCTACCGGAAGAAGTAAAAATTCAAGTAAGAAGAAGCGCCCTTAAAGTAAAAGAAGCTATCGAAGTGGAAGAAAAGAAAATATTAGCCCAAGAGAAAAAATGGGAAACCCCAGCTTTCTTTCGCTAAAAACCGACATGACCATTCAGATGTTAAAACTTAATACTTCAAAAGCGGTCGCCGAAACCAT
>JAUYCU010000062.1 GCA_030692145.1 bacterium | reverse complement strand
TCGGTTAAAAGTATCTCGGTTTTTTTGGTCTTCAAGTCCAATATCATCAGATTAAAGTTCTCTCCTTCCTCCTGTTTTTCGATAAAATACAAGTATCGACCAGCCCAATCAAAAGTTAATTGGCTGATATAATTTCCGCTGTATACGGAATCGTCGGTCTGATTTTTTATATCCACAAGATGTATTGTTTCGGTTACCTTATCAAATTTATCCACTTCCTGCTCCGTATAGAAAAACATTTCTCCGTCATCGACCCAAACCCGATTTCCAATTTGGTCGGTAGTTAGAATGGCTAAAAACTCGTTTTTATCGAAATCACCCAAATAAAGTTCGGTAATATCTTTATCGTCTTTTTTACTTACAATTTCGTACAAAAATTTATTGCCCGAAAGAGCAAATTCTATGTTTTTGCAATTTTCCAAAGATTTAACACAGCCCCGGGGAATTAAGTATTCAACTTGCTTTGTTTTTATATTTATCCTTCCCATGCTTTGACTGTAAATATCCCAAAGACCCTGAAAATAAATATAATCACCAACCCATTTTTTAAGAATAACCAGATTTTCGTCAAAACCAACCAGTAATTCTGCACTTTCTCCATTTCCGTCACTTATCCAGATTTCTCTTTTTTTACCGCTCTGCTCTATCTGGGAATAGGTCACTTCATCAATCTGTTTTATCCAGGCGATTTCTTTGTCATTCGGAGAAAAAACAACGCCAGCCGAATCTATCAATTGATTTATTTCTGTTTCCTTGCCGTTTTTCAGATTAACCAATATTGGTTTATAGACAATCCTATTCACAACAAACTCCTGATTTTCGGTAATTCCCTCAACCGGTACTTCTTCAATTTGCTTGAAATAAATCATTTCTTTTCTGCTGTTGGAAACGTATGAGCGTTTCGGGGGACGGAAATCTCCCGGATCTATTTCTCTTGCCGGAAGAAAAACCAATTTTTTGGAACTGCTGTTTTTCAATAAAAATAAATTGGCTTTATCCCCGTCTATGCGATAATAAAAAACGCCTCTCCCTAAGGTCGGGCCTATAAATTTCCATACCGCAATACCGATCAAAATTCCGATTACAATCGCCAACAAAATAAAGAAACTTTTATGCTTCAGTTCCATATTTTTAGGTTATCATAAAATTAATTTATCCACAATTTTTATTTTCTTTTTTCGGCTCTTCTTACCCGCTCTTCATCCATTCCGAAATGATGAGCAATTTCGTGCCAAACCGT
>JAUYCU010000065.1 GCA_030692145.1 bacterium | reverse complement strand
TAAAGAAAGCAAGAAGTAAGTATTTAGAAATTAGAGCTTAGGAGTTCTTCGCAAAGCGAAGGTCTGGGTCTGTGGTGAAGTGGTATCACGAGGGTCTCCAAAACCCTAGTCGGGGGTTCAATCCCCTCCAGACCTGCCAATTTTAATTTTTAAAAAGTTTAAGTATTTGTGCTCGGATTTTTATATTTATATCGTTTCAAACCCTTGACACGGACCACAAATAATGATATTATAGCCGTAGAGGAGACTTTAATTGGATATAATTTTTGCTCTTTTGACATATAAATTCTGCTTTGCTATTCCTGTAATCGGAATAAATTCAAACAAAGCAGATGGAGGATTAAAATGCTGAAAAGATGTTTTTTTATCGTTATTCTTCTCGTTGTTTTCGTCGGCAGTGCTTTGGCGCAGAACTATTTTCCTCTTGAACCGGGCATGAGGTGGTTTTATTCAGTCACGCAAAAAGGACCTCTGGGCGAAGAAGTACTTCTTCCCATAACTCGGATGGTGTTCAGTCCTTCAATGACGAGCAACCAGTATATTTTTCCTGTTCAGCTCGAAAATGGAGCAGTGGTCTTTTTTTCTAGAAACGGAGATGGTGTTCGCTCAATCATTCGTCAGACCGTTAATGAAATAGAGCGTGCCATCCGCGAAACACCGATGAAATTTCTGGTAAATCCGGTTATGCCGGGGTCAGCGGAACCCGAGCCGGTATCGATCGCTTTTCCGGACAAGCAATGGAGTAATAGAATAATTCGCGTCACTATCGAGGGCGAAGAAGAAGTAACAGTTATCGTTCCTGCCGGTACTTTCTCCGGATGTCTTAAACTTAAGACTCAAATCGAGCTAAAGGCGTCGCAGGACACGGCGACAGGAAACGAGGAAACGATTTCCGTATTACGGTATGATTGGTTTGCGCCCGGCGTAGGCTGGATTAAAAGAATCGAAGAGCAGGCCGATAAACAAGGATTATTCGGCGGCAACATCACAGTCACTTACGAATTGCTCAGTTTTTCCAGGTAAAATTTAGAATTCTCCAATTCCCCAGATGTAAATCTCAAGCCCTGACCAAAAACGGTTAAGGGCTTTTGTTTTATAAGCGGTATTCATGGCCGATTATTGCTTCTGGGGCTGGTAAAATTCGGATAAATAAGATAGAATAAAGATATAATAAATCAATTATTTATTTTTATGCAAAGAGGATTTGAAGTTCCAAGGGCCGAAAAGGCAATAGACGACGCCAATAGAATTAAAAAGGCCTTAAAACACGCCGAAGAAATTTACGAAACAAATGCGAATATAATTAAAGAAAGCGATTTCGAAGACCTATATTCGAAAGAAGTAATAGACAGAGACTTGGAATGGGTACGTAAGGAAGAGGAGCGCTTTGACGAAGAAGATACGCCTGAGCAAAAAGAGGCGAGAAAAATTTCTACCGTTTTTGAGGCGATAATATACGATCAGGCGGAGATGAGTGATTGGTTGGGCGCAAGCGCTATGACTGTAAAGTCTTCGCGATATGACGACATAAAAAACGGCATAGATCTTATTGTTGAATTTCCCGACAATGAAGAAGCATCCGCGTCACATCTGGCTTTGGCGGTGGACATTACATTAAGCAGCGAGCTGGAAAAAAAAATGAGCGGAATAAAGCGTAATATTGAACAGGGAAATTTAAGCACCATAAAATATTTTAAATCCGAAACACTCAATATTAGGGGAGAAAAAAAAGATGTTCCCAAGGTCGTTATCGGAGCCGACAGTAAAATGTTGGATAGAGTCATTGATTTATGGATGACCAAGACAGGGGACAGTAAAGATGAATTGGGTAAGCACCCGATTCAATTCGTTATTTTGGAAGAAATACTGATGCAACTTGAAGAGTTCAAGGATTATGCCGAAAGAATTGGGCAAAGCAATGTTAGTGAAAATTACGGAAAAGTTATAGAAACGATAAGAGACATCTATCGCGAGAAAATAAAGTTGCGTGAAAAGATATTGGGTGACAATGATACGGTTATCAAAAACGACAAAGTTTACAGGGCAATTAAAAGTCACTTGGACAGATTAAGCGCGCAGAAAAGCCCGAGAAGATAAAAACATTGACATAAATTTTATAGTATGTTAAAGTAGCAAAGCCTTCGGCAATGCTGCTTTTTAATTTGAAAGGAGGATTCGATGAGGGAGATGCCGGTCATAATCAAATCCGTTTACGAGATTCTTAGTCTATCCTTAAGGACAAAAAGATGCCTGCGCAACGCAGAAATCGAGACCATGGATCAATTACTTGCGAAAACACCTTCGGAATTATTGAGAATTAAGAATTTCGGGAGAAAATCCCTTTACGAAATCAGAGAAGAGCTTGCGCGATTCGGTCTTTTATTGAACGAAGAGCATTAAAAAGGGGAGAGGAAAACAAATTTTCTCTCCTTTTTGTTTTACAAACTATTGAAATCGGAGTACAATCGGACATAAGGAGGGAAACAATGAAAATCATTGAAATAGTTTTTATGTCTGTTGTGCTGCTTTTTGTTCTTTATACGCTTTGTTTGGCGGCAAAGCGCGCATTCAAAAAGAATGCCGACAAAACGAATAATCTTCACCAGGAATACTTCTGGTTTATTGTCACCGGCAGTCTTTGGTCTTTATTTTTCCTTTTTCTTTGCTCTTTTTTCGTTAAAGATAAAAAAATCGGCTCATTTTTGCTATTTTTCTTTTTATGTTTAGTGTCGTCCGGAATCGGATATTTCCTACTTCTGAAATGGAAGCAAAAAGAAGGAGTTCATCATTGATTTGGCGGTCGCCTCCGGCGACCGCTTTTTTGTTACACGTTATATGTTGCGTGCTGCGTGATTTGGGACTATGATAAAGGTATGAAAGCTAAATCCAAGAACTGGACCAAAAGGGTGATGAGAGAAAGCAATGCTTTGGATTTGAAGAGCGGGGTTTTCACCTGGGAAAATCCGAGAAAAATCGCTCTATCTTTGAAATGGTCGGCAGAAAACAGCAACAGAAGAAAAGGCGGGCCGTTTCAGTCGGCAATGTCGATGCTTAATTTTTATATCAATCGTGCGGGGAAAAATCTGTCCGTCGGACAAAAAAAGATTTTAACCCAAGCGAAAAAGGAGCTACGAAAAGTTTTTAATTCTTAATCACTAATTACCAAACCCATGGAAATAAAATATGATTTGGCGAAAACCGAACTCGAACTGACCCAGGGGCAGATGGACAAATATGACGATTTTTCCGACAAGGTTAAAACCTGGGCAATTACTTTGTGGGCCGCTCTTTTGGGCTGGACATTTCAGTCGCAAAGAAAAGAGGTTTTGCTTTTGGCGTTTTTTATCATTGTTTTTTTCTGGGTTTTTGACGCAATCAACAAAAACTTCCGCCAGAATTATAAGGCCAGGCGGGACGAAATTGCCAAAGCCCTGGAAATAGTTTTCAGAACCGAACAATGGCCGGCGGATTTTGTCTGTCCGGCGCTTCCGCCGCACAAAGATATCAGAGTATTGAGGCAAATTTTCAGAATTCACATCGCTATACTTTACTTGCCGCTAGCCATTATCGCCTTAATTCTTTTTGTAATGATGTAATTGGTATTTGATCAAATATATGGAAAACGAACCAAAAATTGCGTCAAAATCAAAATGGTTAATTCCGGCTATTGTTGTAGTCGGAATTATTTTTTTAGGCCTGGGAACCTGGGCCGGTTATAATCATTGGGTCAAATCGAGAAATTCCCAACAGCCGCCGCAAGAACAGCCGAAAGACATAACCGGTTTTTGCGGGCAATCGACTAATGGGCCGTGCAGTAAAAATGAAGATTGTATGTCGGGCGGGTGTTCGGGCCAGGTTTGCCAGTCAAAAAACGAAGAACCGATAATCACCACCTGCGAATATGCGGAATGTTATAATGCCGCAGCATACAATTTAACCTGCGGTTGTAAAAATAATCAGTGTCAGTGGAAATAAGGTATGTCTATTGAATCGCCAAAAATTGAAAAAGAAAAATTAAGTCGGGAGCCGATTATTGAAAGGGCGGGAGTTGTTTTTGACGATTTTGATGTTTCTTTTTTTAATGACGCAGAAGAATTGGCAGGTGATGGATTTGAGGAAAATCTGACTGAGACCAAGAAAATGGTTGATGATATTCTGGGCTCAGAATGGAAAATTGATGATAAATTAAGGGTATATTTGTTTACTGACGAAAATCAATATAAAGAATACTTAAAAAGAAATTTTCCTAAAATTCCGGACGATATGGCCACTTTTGATCGAAAGACAGAAAGCGTTTTTAGGTGTGGTAAGATTCCGGAAAATGAAGAATTTAGGGATTATTGTCGAGCACAGATGTTTTCCGGTGTTGGCCATGAAATGGCTCATTTGCATCCATTTTTTGGCGGAGTAGGAAACAAGGCATCAAAAGGAAAATGGGAACAGGAAATGATTTGCGTTTTTGTAGAAGATAAGGTTAGGACTAAAACGGGAAGCGATTTAATGCAAAAAATGAGCATGGAAAACGCGAAAAAAGAATTGGAAAAATTCAGAAATAAAGAAGGAAATTTTTCACTGGAAGCGGCGGATACGAATTGGAAAAATTTTTATTCTTTAGAACGGCTTTTTTATCCTTGGTTGGAGAAAAGATATGGGATGGAAAAATTAAGACAGTTGTGGACGGTGTTATTTAAAGATAAAAAAGGAATAAGTGAATCCCTGAAAGAAATTTACGGAGAAGACATTGATGATTTGGAAAAACAATTCGAAGAAGGCGTAGAAAAAGCACAAAATTACGAAGAATTAGTGAAATAAATTTTAAAATGAAAACATTAATCATCTACAAATCAATTCATCACGGGAATACGAAAAAAATTGCCGAAGTAATGGCGGGGGAGCTTGGTGCTGATTTGACGGAATTGGAACAGGCAAAAAATTACAATTTCGCGGTTTATGATTTAATTGGCCTTGGTTCTGGAATCTACATGTGGCGGCACCACAAAACATTGTTGAAATTTATCGATGAATTGCCGAATATGAGCAAAAATGCGTTTGTTTTTTCTACTTCCGGAGCAGGTATGAATGATATTCTGAAAAACCACAAAAAACTTAAAGAAAAATTAACAGCAAAAGGATTCAATCTTGTCGGAGACTTCACTTGTCTGGGCTGGGATTCAGTCGGTCCGTTAAAACTGGTCGGCGGATTAAATAAAGACCGTCCCAATGAAGAAGACTTCCAGTCCGCCCGCAATTTCGCAAATTCGCTAAAAACTAATCCTTAATTCAAAAAATTATGGAACAGATGCCGGAATTTAATATAACCCCGACGCCAGTCGAAGAGGATGAAAAAATTGACGAAGACAGAGAAGGCGAAAAGGGATTAATGCTGTTAACCGTGGAGCAGGAGAAAGCGCTGGAGCCGGAATTGGTTCGCGATGTTGAAAAATGGAGAATGAGAACCGAAGAAATAGAGGAAGAATTAAAAAACATGCCCAAAGGAGAGGAGGCCGATAAACTATACGAAGAAGCGGAAATATTACAGGAACGATATTACGACTTATTGGTTTCTATGGATGAAATTGAGCCGATTGTCGAGACCAATGAAGTTATTTTAAGGGCCTGGGAAGGAATGGGGCTAAGGGATGAAATTAGAGAATTAATTTTTAATCTTGGAGGCCCGGCTGTTGCTTTGCGTCCGGAAACTTT
>JAUYCU010000117.1 GCA_030692145.1 bacterium | reverse complement strand
AAAATACATTTCTTGATTTGTTCCTCCATTTCCGGAATTTCCGCATCTCCGTCTTTGACGTTTAAAACTCTATATCTAATCAGGTTCTTGAATTGTTTCGGTCCAGTCTCCCCTTTTTTCGCAGTAACCCAAGCCGGGCATTTATTCTGGCAATATGCGCATTCCATACAAGGCCATTCTTCAGCTCCCAACGGTTTTAAGGGGATTTTTATATTGTCGTAAATTTTTGCCTTGTCGGTATTGAACATTGTCGAGGGATTCAGAATATCGTCCGGGTCAAAAATCTTTTTTATTTCCGTCAAATATCTCATGATATCCTTGCCCCATTGTTTTTCCAAATACATGCTCCTGCATCTTCCTCCGCCATGCTCTGTAGCTATTGTTCCGTCATATTTGAATACCGCTTCGTAAACCTTATCCGCAATTTCCTTAATTTTCTTCACGTCTTTTTTCGTTGCCGCTTCGATAACCGGATCAATATGGATTGTTCCTGTTCCCGCGTGCCCGTACAAAGCAACTTGAATTCCCAGGTCTTTGAATATTTTTCTTAAATCGGTCAATAAACCGGGAATATCTTTCACGCGTACTCCAACATCGTCAATCGAAACCAGAGGTTTTGTGGTTGGGGAAAATTTTGCGGTTAATGGCAATAGACATTTTCTTACTTCCCAGAACTTTTCCATTTTAACCGGATCTTTGACCGCTTCTCCCACAAGCTTGAAATTCTTCATTGATTTTTCGAATTCTTTCAGGGTTTGTTCGATTTTTTCGTCAAACTGGATAATTATCATTGCTTCGGCTTCTTTGGGTATCCCCATTGCCGGAAAAGATCCGCAAGCCAAATCTAAAGAAGGTCTATCAATTAATTCCACGCAGCTGCAACCCAGTCTTTTCACTTCCTTAATAAAATTATCAACCTGGTATAAATCCCTCAGATAAATCGCCCAAGAAACCGGTTTTTCAATTGGTTTTGGCTGAACTTTCAGTTTTATTTCCGTGAATATGCCCAGGGTTCCGATACTACCCATCATCAGATGTGCAATCAGTTCATTGGAATTCGCATATTTGTCGAAAGCGAAAATATTGTAAGTCGAAGCGTCCTGAACATCCATCCTTCTATTGATAATGTCCATTGATTTTTTATCGTTTAAAATCTTCTTCCTCAGGTCTTCCAATTTCTTAATAAATTTATCCGTGCCTTCGCCTGTTTCGGTATTCACCAAATTTCCGTCAGCATCGATAAATTCGATTGCGAGCATAAAATCATCGAGCGTGCCGTACTTAACCGCACCTCCGCCACAAGCCTTGGTGGCCACATTTCCACCAATCATACACGCTCTTGAAGAAGCCGGCACGGGGGGTAAGAATAATCCTTTTTCTCCCAGCTTGGCATTCAGTTCATCATAAATTACTCCAGGCTGGGTTCTTACGAAGTCCGGACCAATTTCAAGTATTTGGTCAAAATATCGTGTAAAATCCAGAATAATTCCCCTACCTATCGCTGTGCCCGCCAAAGAAGTTCCTGCGGTTCGACAAGTGATTCCCAATTTATTTTCGCGTGCGAATTTCACGGTTTTCTGGATATCTTGTTTTGTTTTCGGCAAAACAATCAATTCCGGCACGAATTTATAAATACTGGCGTCGGTTGAATAAACCTCGCGCCAAAATCTTTGTGTTAAAATATCGCCTTCAATCAACTTCTTAAAACCCTCAATTTTTTGTTGAGACATAATAAACAATTTAATTGTTATGTTTTAATTATACCAAAAATAAAATAAAAAATAAAAAATCCCGCTGTTCGCGGAAAATAAATAATCAATACAGGGCAAAAAGGAGCGAATATTGCTCGGCCCCTAAGACGGACATCATAGAAACCTGTAGACAGACTCTTCTATACTCCCTAACCCCAATTTGTCCGTAGAAGCAGGGCGGGATGGACAAATAGTCCGTCGTTTTAAACAATATTCACTCCTTTTTACCCACTACAATTTCAGAGATAATTTGGGTATTGTGTTCGAACGGGTTTTGAGCCTGTAGCGGGCACGGTCTCCGA
>JAUYCU010000085.1 GCA_030692145.1 bacterium | reverse complement strand
GATGTAAAAATAGTTACTGGCGACAGCAAAGAAGTTGCCGGTTATGTTGCCAAAGAAATCGGCCTTATTAAAGACGCCAAAGAAGTAATTCTCGGCCAAGAAATTGAATTATTGGATGGAGAAGAATTTTTAAGAGCCTGTGAAAAATATTCGATTTTTGCCAGAGTGTCTCCGCAAACGAAATATAGAATCGTGGAAGCCTTGAGCAAGAAACATGAAATAGGTTTTCTTGGAGAAGGAATTAACGACGCCCCTGCCTTAAAAGCCGCCCACGTGGCTATTGCCGTTGACGGCGCGGCCGATGTTTCGCGGGAAGTTGCCGATATTGTTTTAATGGAGAAAGATTTAAACGTGATTGTGAACGGCATCAGAAACGGGAGAAATATTTTTTCCAATATCAATAAATACATAAAAACTACGCTGGCCAGCAATTTCGGAAACTTTATATCTATAGCCATAATTTCTTTGATGATTCCGTTTTTACCCATGCTTCCGATTCAAATTCTTTTGATAAATCTTTTGTCCGATTTTCCTTTGATTGCCGTGGCATCGGACAGCGTTGACGCGGAAGAACTGAGAAAACCCAAATATTATCAACTAAGCAGGGTTATTATGTTGATTGTTTTTCTTGGATTAGTCAGTACTCTTTTCGATTTTCTGTTTTTCGGAATTTTTCACAAAGTCGGAGAATCGAAGCTTCAAACTTTGTGGTATATCGAAAGTATTTTAACCGAAATCATCTTGATATTTTCCATAAGAACTTCGCGATTTTTTCTCAAAAGTAAGATGCCGAGTCCGGTTTTTCTTTTTATTTCTATTCTTACTGTTCTGGTTACGGTTTTTCTTCCGTTTACGGGTTTTGGTAGGTCGGTTTTTCATTTTGTCGTGCCCGACCCAAAATCGTTGTTTATTGTTTTTTCTCTCGTCTTAAGTTACTTTATTCTTAGCGAGATAGCAAAGTTGTACTATTTTCGTCACTGGATGCACAGAAAAAAATAATTCTGTTACTTTTTTCGTATTTTTTCGTATTAATTAGTGTGAGAAAATATGGTCATTAATGAAGAAATTTTAATTAATCGATGCCAAGGCGGAAATCTGAAATATTTTTCCGAAATTTACGATTTGTACATAAAAAAAATATACGAATTTATTTATTTTAAAACCCACCATAAACAGATTGCCGAAGATTTAACCAGTCAGACATTTTTGAAATCACTGGAAAAAATTCAAAAATACAATCTGGAAAAAGGTAAGCTTTCTTCCTGGCTTTATGCCATTGCGCGGAATTCGGTAATCGATTATTACCGTACCAAAAAATACGACCTGAATATTGATGATGCCTGGGACATTTCTTCCAAAGACGACACTGCGTTGGATACAGAAAATAAAGAAAAAATAGAAAAGTTGAAAATCTGTCTCAAAAAACTGACCAGTGATCAGAGAGACATAATAATATTTAGGGTCTGGAACGATATGTCGTATAGGGAAATTTCCGAAATTGTCGGAAAAAGCGAGGTTAACTGTAAGATGATTTTTTCCCGCGCAACGGAAAAAATCAGGAAAGAACAAATTTTTGCGATTTTACTGTGCTTATTATTAATTTAAACAAAATTTATGAGTAACAATCAGGACGAAAAAATAAAAAATATTTTGGACGATTTATACGAAATCGATCCGGTTTTGGAGCATTACGAGGAGGAAATCAAAAAAACCATTAAAGAACTTCTGAAATCCAAACCCGATATCAAGATTGACCAGAAATTCGTTTCCGAATTACGGGAAAAGCTGATAAAAAGAGCCGAGGAACTGCAATATCAGCCGCAAAGGAAAATCGTTTCACTCTGGCAGGTATTTTTTGGCAAGAAATTTTCTTATGCCGTAAGCGGTACACTGGCACTTGTTCTGTTTATCGGAATTTTTGTCTATTTGGCTAATTTCGGAAATGTTCCCGGCTTGAGCCAGAAAACGTCTGAGAAAACCAGCTTAGACAATAACGCGTTCGGTTCTTTAAAGTCCGAAAGCCAGAATGCGGCAGTACCCGACGGAAGGGGTGGTGGAGGTCTTGGCGGCGGAGGGGGAACGCAAATTTCTGCCGTAGTGGAACCCGACTCGGCAAAAATGGTTTGCGAAGGCGTGGGTTGTGTTATGCCTCCTTTTCCCGACTACAATCAAAAATATGTTTATGTCGGAGAAGAAATAAAACTCGACCAGGAGAAAGTTGAGGTTTTGAGAAAAAAGAACAAATTAGAATATACCCGTTCTTTTTCCGGATTATTGGAAAGTTTCGGTTTCGGCTTGGCTGATTTGAGCGGATTTGATAATACGAGGATTCAAACCATTAATCTTGTCCAGGAAAAAGAATTCGGATATTCAATTTTCGTTAATCTGGATGAAGGAACGATTTCTATTGATGCTTATTGGCCAAAATGGCCTCATCCGCAAAATCGATGCACTGACGAAAAATGCGTAATGGAAACTTCGCTTAAATTATCCGACGTTCCAAACGACGAAGAAGCGATAAGAATGGCCAAAGACTTTGTTTCTGAGCACAAAATAAATTTATCCAGTTACGGAGAACCGGAGGTCGACAAAAGCTGGAACCAGACATATTATGCCCAACCTCAGGAAGCGAGCCAGATTTATATTCCCGATATTATTTCGGTTAAATATCCATTACTTATTAACGGAAAGTTCGTATATGAACAAGGCGGTGCCAAATTGGGAGTCGGTATAGGAATAAATATTAGAGAAAAAAGAGTTTCCGGAGTTTATAATCTTTCTGTTCAGGAATACGACAGTTCTCTATATGAGGCGGAAACCGATTTTTCGAAAATTTTGAAAGTCGCGGAAAAAGGAGGATTATACAACTATTACATATACATGCCTGGCGGAAACGTACAGGAAATCGAGATTGGGACTCCCGAATATGCTTATAGTGTAATTTGGAAATACGATGAAGATACCCAGATCTCAAGAACATTATTGGTTCCTGCATTGGTATTTACGATAATCAAGAATCCCGAAAAGTATTCTTCTTACAATGAAAAAATCGTTGTTCCTCTGGCAAAAGAATTATTGGAAGAAGTCGATTATCCAATAATGCCGATGGAAAGAACCGATGTTGCGCAATAATAATTAAGCATTTACGGGGTATGAACAAAAAAACCGCTTTATTTATAGTCTTAATTGTGCTGATTATTTCCGCAGTAATTTTAATCGTGCGTTTTTCAACTCCGGAAGATACCTGGATTTGTGAAAATAACCAATGGATAAAACACGGTAATCCCGAAGACCCAATGCCGCAATCCGGCTGCGGAGACAATAATGTAAGCTTTAATTTCTCCAAAACCGGGAACATCACCAATTTCGATACCAAAACCCAGATGGAATCGCAGTCGTGGCGTTTTCTTTACGAAGAACCCGGTGCGCCTGCCTTAAGCGTAATGTTTGTTCCGACAAACGAATGCAAGTATTACTATTTGGATGGGAATGTCGGTTCTTGTCTTGATGCGGGAGGGATACTTTATAATGGTCAGAGAATCAAAATGGAAGGGGGAAAAACCGATGATGTGCTAAGAGTCGTAAGAATGTACGAACAAGAAAGCATTCAAATCGCCAATCCCGCATCGGTTTATTGTCAGGAGCAAGGAGGCAAAATTGAAGTCAGGAAAAATACGGAAGGCGAAGCCGGTTGGTGTATTTTTATTGACGGTAGAGAATGCGATGAATGGGAATTTTTCCGTAGCCGAAAATGCGATTAATATTTTGAAAACGGAAATAAAAAAAATTCTTGATTGTAATATCAAATAGAGACATGCAGAATAAAACCGACGAGGAAATTACTGCAATGGTTCAGTTGGGCGACTTGGAGTCGTTCAGTTTTTTGGTTGAGAGGTATGAAGGGAAATTGAAACGCTACGCAAGAAAATTTTTGGCCAATTCCGAAGACATAAATGATACTGCGCAAGAAATTTTTATCAAAGCATACGTTAATATTAAAAGTTTCGATACCGGCAAGAGATTTTCTCCGTGGATTTATCGCATTGCCCATAATGAATTGGTCAATATGTTGAAAAAGAAAGAAAAGAACCCTTTGCCGTTCTTTGATGCCGATACGCTTTTCCCTCATCCGATTTCCAAAGAAGAAACGGACAGAAAAACCAAAGAAGAAGAGATTAAAAAGGCCCTCGACAAGTGCCTGAACGAAATACCCTTTAAATACAGGGAGCCGTTACTTCTTTTCTATATGGAAGAATTAAGTTATAACGAAATTGCCGAAGTTATGCGTGTTCCGATTTCTACCGTGGGAGTGCGGTTAAAAAGGGGTAAGAGAATGCTGAAAAATATTTGCGATAAATTGAATTTAAGT
The DNA here is from genome assembly GCA_030692145.1 of bacterium. GTDB lineage: Bacteria > Patescibacteriota > Minisyncoccia > RBG-13-40-8-A > RBG-13-40-8-A > JAUYCU01. The sequence continues at coordinate 1,717 of JAUYCU010000085.1, read as the reverse complement.
TATGGAAACGAAGAAATCGTTTAAAGAAAATATCCTCGAACAGATAAAAAGCGGAAAAATAAAAATGCGTCCGAAAGTTTACTTTATTTTGCGTCCGATAATTTTTGTTTTTCTTTTGATTATTGTTACTGTTGCCGTAATTTATTTGATTAGTTTTATGTTTTTTGCGATGAGAATCAACGGAGGCGCATTTGTTTTCAGTTTTGGATTTCAGGGAATTTGGTCCATAGTGCGTTCTTTGCCCTGGGCGCTTATCCTGGTTGCTTTATTTTTTATTGTTCTTCTGGAAATGATTCTCATTCAGTCCGATTTTGTTTACCGCCGCCCGATTCTTTATTCTTTTTTCGCGCTGGTGATATTGCTGCTTATCGGAAGTTTTTTCCTTAACAGGACCCATTTTCATACAAATTTGTTTTTCGCAAATCGTGAAGGAAAATTACCTGTTTTCGGGCCGCTTTATACCCGTTACGGAAAAATAGACTTTAACAATGTGCATGCGGGGATTATTTTTGAGAAAACCAATCAAGGATTCATTATTAAAGATCCGGACGGTGATGACGTAAGCGTTATTGTTCCGGATAGGCTTCAATTTAAGTGTAATCCCATGAGAAAGGGGGATTTAATTATGGTAATTGGCGAAGAAATTGCCTTAACCATAGATGCCGAAGATTTTTTGCGGATTGAAGAGAGACATCCCATGTTTCAATTCAGAATGTTTGAAATGAAATAAAATATTTGTGGGGTTGTAGTAATAAATGCAAAAGGTCGGAGGGCCCTAAAAAGTTTTAAAAATTAGCGATTTTCTTTAAGGTCACAGGAGGGGCCGAAAAAGAGAATCAATAGAAATTTCTTCATACAAAAAACCGCCAAAATGGCGGTTTTTTGTTTTTGGGTTATAATTAAAGAGTATGGATTTTTTAAAGAATCCGGGAATTAAATATCTGTTATTGGCGTTAATTCTGCTTATTGCGGTTTTTGGTGTTGGTGTATTAAAGGAAAACGGATTGCAGATTCTGGAAATCAAAAATCCGGAAAAAAACAATCAGCAGGGTATCGAAGAAATAAAACCAATTAACGTTCTTTTTGTCGGCGACATTATGCTCGACAGAAAAGTCGAAGCGCAAATGGAGAAAAACGGATTTGCTTATCCATTCGAAAAAATAACCCCGTTTTTAAAAGAGAACGATTATGTTTTCGGCAACTTGGAAGGACCTATATCGGAAAACCCGAAGAAATTTTCTCTGACTTCGATGTATTTTTCTTTTGACGCCAAAATCATCGAGCCGCTTTTGGCTGCAAATTTCCGAATTCTCTCTTTGGCGAATAACCATACCTTAAATACGAATAAAGAAGATTTTAAGGAAACCCAAGAACTATTAAGACAGGCGGGGATCGATTATGTCGGCGATCCAATGGTTTGTTCGGAAAAATATATTGTCAAAGATAATTTAATTTTTCTTGGTTTTAATAAAACTTTTTCCGAGTGCGGGGACGAAAAAATTATCGAAATCGTCGAAAGGACCAGAAAAGAAAATTCCGATAAATTCCTGATTATAAGTATACATTGGGGTAATGAATACAAAACCAAAAGCTCTCAAGCGCAAAAAGATTTGGCGCACAAAATAATCGATTCGGGCGCGGATTTGATTATTGGCCACCATCCGCATGTTGTCCAAGAATTCGAAAAATATAAAGATAAAATGATTTTTTATTCTTT
>JAUYCU010000038.1 GCA_030692145.1 bacterium | reverse complement strand
TGGTTATATTTCTTTTGCCCTAATGAACGTTGTCCCTTTTAAAAAAATCTCTCCGGTCTTGTTTCAGAAAGAAGAAAATTTTGTGGTGCTGATTGTTGTTTTTGTGGTTTTAGTCGGATTGATTTATTTTGTTTTGTCGCGTTCGATTCTGAAATCGGCAATCAAAAGAAAAACCAAATCGATTTTCCAATCGTTGTTTTTGGGAATATTTCTTATCGGGATGTTGATAAGTGTTGTTTTCTCTTTTTTCCCCAAAGATTTGTTGTCGGCTTTCGGTAAGACGACAAAAGATATTTTTAATACCACTACGGCACGTCTTTTGTGGTTGGTGATTCCATTAATTTTTACCGGAATTTTTAAGGGAAACGGTTTAAAATCTAAAGATTAATCATTAATTATCAAAAATATGAAATTGAGCAAAAGAGCTTTTGCAACGGCGAACGGAATATTATGGGCATTGGCAGTTTTTGGCGCCACGATTTATGTATTGGTGAAAGGCGGAGGGAACACCCTGGTTTTGCTCCAGCAGTTTTTCTGGGGCTACAGTGTGAGTTTTCCCGGTGCGATTCTGGGATTGATTTATGGTTTTGTTTGGGGATTCATTTTCGGCTGGCTGTTCTCCGCGCTGTACAATAGATTCGTGAAGGAGTAGGAGTGCTCGAACTTATTCGCCTAAAGACACGCGTCGATGTAATGAGCTTTGTGCTCAGGTTTATTTTACATGTCGACACGTGTCCGGTTATCGCAAACCAACGAATTATTTCTCCAACCACGCAATCGCCGGAAACGCTCAGATCTACTCACGCAAAGACACGCGTCGGCGCCCCAGCGAGTCGCCGCGCTCCGTCTCGGCCTCGCCTTGACCATGCGCTCGGCCTGCGAATGGTCTTTTTAGTGAGTAGTTCTTCGCTAAGAGAGAAACGGAGTTTATTCGCCCTTGGTGGAATATGGTCTTCGGAAGTATAAATAAATTCCTTTAAATAAACGGGTGAAGACTTGACAACATTTCAGTATTATGACAGACTCCTAATAACGGACATTGTAATAGATTTTAAAGTACAAAATTCATTACAAAACAAATTGCTCTTTTTTGTTCTTTGGAGGAAAACTAAATATCAAGGGGGAAACTATAGTATTGAAAATCTATATGGACAGAACTAAACAGTATAAAAAACCTGTTTGGGATTTTTTTATACGTTAATTCATTAATTATTGAGTAATTTTGAGCTAAAACCCTATGAAGAAATTTTCTCCAAAAAACAAAATATACGGA
>JAUYCU010000006.1 GCA_030692145.1 bacterium | reverse complement strand
CATAACTAAAAATCAAAATGAACAACCAAGAAGTCTGGCAAATTGCGTTAGGGGAAATTGAGCTTTCTATTTCTAAGGCCAATTTTATTACCTGGTTTAAAAATACGACCATCCTGTCGATTAAAGACGGGAAAATTATTATTGGCGTTCCCAATGGATTTACGAAAGAGTGGTTGGAAAATAAATACAATAAAATTGTTTTTAAGGCACTAAGAAACGTCATTAATGCCGTAAAGGAAATAAATTATATTATCTCTTCTTCAAGCGAGCAAGAGGTTAAAAATAAACAAAAAACAAAACCAATAAAGAAGAAAGAAGTAATTCTTGAAGTTGAAGAGCGGTTGGACTTTAAAGAGCCCAAAAATGACGAAAAAACCAACCTTAATCCCAAATACACATTCGATTCGTTCGTTGTTGCTTCTTTTAATGAATTGGCTTATGCCGCGGGCCAATCTGTAATTAAAGACATTGGAAAAGTTTATAATCCGTTTTTTGTTTACGGCGGCGTAGGAATCGGAAAAACGCACCTTATCCAGGCTATCGGCAACGAGATAATTAAAAATCACCAAGATAAAAGCATAACCTATTTGTCTTCTGAAAAATTCTGCGCGGACTTGATTTCTTCGATATCGAATGGCTCGGTGGAAAAATTCAAACAAGAATACAGAAAGTTCGATGTTTTAATTATCGACGATATTCAGTTTTTGGCAGGGAAAGAAAAAACCCAGGAAATATTTTTCCATATTTTCAACTCCCTCTATGAAAAAAACAAACAAATCATTCTTACCAGCGATCGCGCGCCGAAAGCAATCCCAACACTGGAAGAAAGATTGCGTTCTCGATTCGAGGGAGGAATGATTGCCGATATTGGCCGGCCAGACTTCGAAACCAGGCTGGTTATCCTGAAGAAAAAAGCGCAATCGTTAAATATCCAGCTGAACGACGAGACATTCACCTATATCGCTTCAAATATTCAAAAAAATATTCGCGAGTTGGAAGGCGCGCTAAATAGGGTTATTGCTTATATTAAACTTAATAACGAAATTCCGAATAAAAAACAATTGGCAAAAACACTAAAAACAATTATCTCTAATCCGCAAAAAAGAACGAGTTATAAAAAAATAGCCGAGGCAGTAGCCGGTTTCTATGATATTAATATTAATGATTTAATAAATAGAAGCAGAAAAAAAGAAATCGTCAAGCCAAGGCAAATCGCGATGTATTTAATGAGAGAAGAATTAAAAAGCTCATATCCGGCAATTGGTAGTAAATTAGGAGGACGAGACCACACTACGGCAATTTATGGCTGTGAAAAAATTAAGAAAGAAATTGAAAACGACGAAAACCTTGAACAAGAATTAGGGCTAATTAAAGAAAGATTATATAGTGGCGTAATTTAATAATCTGTTGAATATTAAAGGACAAGCAGGGGGATAAACTATTGATGGTTTTTATGGTTTTTGTTTTTTAAAAAAAACTACAAAAACTTAACACAAAATATTAAACAGTTCTTAGTTGTTTATCCACATAAAATAAACAAGTAAATTTATTAAATTTAAAGCTAAAAATAGGGTTTTCCACAGAATTTTTAACTATAATAATAAATATAATAATATATATATAAATAATTAACTTAAAATTATTAATATGAAAATTATCTGTCTTCAAGAAAATTTAAAAAAGGAGTTAAATACAGTACAAAACATAATTGGCAAAAACTTAACACTCCCAATTTTAAATAATATTTTATTAAATACAGACAAAAAACAACTTAAATTATCCGCAACGGATTTAGAAATAGCGATTACGGATTATGTGGCCTGTAAAATAGAAAAAGACGGAGGGATAACTATTCCAGCCAGAATATTGGTAAATTTCATAAATAATTTACCAAATAAAAAAATAGAGATAAGTGTTAAAAATAATATAATTAATTTAAAATGCGAAAACTATAAATCAACCATTAAGGGGTTGGATTCTAATGATTTTCCAATAATTCCAAAAATAAAAAACGAACCAATATTGGAAATCAATTCCATTCTTTTAAAAAACTCACTGGAGCAAATAATAAATTTTGTTTCTTTGTCCGATATCCGTCCCGAAATTACCGGAATTCTTTTTAATTATTCTTCCGACAAAGAAATAAAATTAACAACAACAGATAGTTTTAGGTTAGGCGAAAAAACAATAAATATAAAAGACAATAAAATCAAAAAACAAGGACAGGGCTCGGTAATTATTCCCTATAAAACAGCACAAGAATTAATTAGAATAATTTCAAACCAAGAAGAAGACATAATAAAAATCAGCATCGAAAACAACCAAATTTTATTCAGTTTTTCCAAAATTCAAATAATCTCCAAACTGATAGAGGGGAACTATCCCAATTATCAACAATTGGTTTCCCAGCAACCGGAAACAAATATATTAATCGACAGGGAAGAGTTTTTAAAAGCGATTAAATTAAGTAGTTTTTTTAGCAGTAGAATAAACGACGTAAGGCTAAGAATCAACCTCAAAAAATCATCAATCGAGGCCTTTTCCCAAGACGTTGAATTAGGTGAGAACTTTTCGGAAATAAGTGCGGAAATTAAAGGCAAGGATATGGAAATTATTTTTAATCATAAATACCTTTTAGATGGATTAAACAGTATCAACACCAAAAGAATTTCATTGGGCCTAATCAACGAAACCAGTCCGGGCATATTAAAACCGGAGGGCGATTCCAGTTTTAATTATGTAATTATGCCGATCAAATTATAAAATGCGACACATTAAATTAATTATTCCCAAGGTAATAAATAAAATTAAATTAAAAGATAATTTAGACGACAACACGATTCGCGAACAAGCGGATAAAATTATAAAAAAAAACACACCTAATGCCGAGGTGTTTTTTTATAAAAACAAATCCTTATATATTTACTGTCAAAACCAAATTATTGCCAGTGAATTATTTTTAAACCAAGAAGCGATAAAAGAGAAGGTAAATAAATTTTTGGAAAAAGATATCGTGAGGAAGTTAGTTATTAAAGTTAGATAAATTGATTTTAATTTTTTTGGAATTAAAATTTCCCAATACGTCAAAAACCCTTACCTCAACCAGATGTTCGCCTTCTTCTGTGTATGGGGGTATTTCAAAACTTAAAGAATAAGGACGAGAATATTTTATCCCAATTAAATCGTCATCCAAAAAGAATTCAACTTTTTCCACTCCTGGCCGGGCACTTGCCTCGGCCTCTATTTTTAACATACTCCCGCTTACATCTTGGTTATCGAAAGGAGAGTAGATATAAAGAGTTGGTTGGTTTTCAAAAGTATGGATGTTGTCGTATTCTTGCGGTAGTGGCTGATTATAGAGTCCGACTCTTTCCGGAGAACTTAGCCACTCCATTATCGGTTGTTCCCAATTATTGAATTGTGAGTCATCGCGGCCGTTTCCCTCTCCCATGGGATTATTTTTATCCAAAAAATACAAAACAGAATGAACCTGGTAATAGCTTCTCTCCTCTATTAGGTTTGGCGGAGTCATTTCTGTAGCCAGTTTTCCGGAAGCTTTGTCTATTTTTACCTTTATTTCTGTGGCAAAATTTCCGTTTAAAACGTCCTTATTGCCGATAACCGGCTCAGGAAGATTAAACAATTCGGGTTGTTCAGGTAGATTGAAATAACTTTTAGTTTCCCGATTTTCGGTTCTCGTTTCCTGTTTTTTGGCGTAGGCCCGTTTTATGAATTCGTTCCAGATCGGTGCAGCCACGTAAACTCCGTCGGCTCCGTATTTCATTGGAGTGTTGTTATTATTTCCTGCCCAAACCCCGACAGCCAGAGAGGGCGTGTAGCCCATTGTCCAGCCGTCGCGATATTCCTGAGTAGTTCCTGTTTTGGCGGCAACCGGAATTCCTTCAATATAAAGTTTCGATTTCAAGCCGAATATAGGCGCTCTATTTTCTTCGTCCGACAAAACACTGGAAATTAATCTTGCTATTTGGGGTTCCATAATCTTAACTTCTTTTTGCTTGTATTCTTCAAGAACTTTTCCTTTCGAGTCTTCAATTTTTAAAATTGCGGTAGCGGCATTTTTTATTCCCTCATTAGCAAAAACCGAAAATGCCGCGGCGTGCTCCAGCAATTTTACTTCTCCTCCTCCTAAAACAAGAGAAAGGCCATAGCGGGAGCGGTCTTTCAGTGTTTCGATCCCCATGTCTTGGGCAGTATTTATGCTTTCATTAACTCCGGCAAGATAAAGAACCTTTACAGAGGGAACGTTTAATGATTGAGATATTGCTTGTCTGAATGTTAAGGGCCCTCTGAATTTACCGTCATAGTTTTTGGGATGGTAACATAAATCATTTTTATTCGAATAATCAATGCCGATTAATGGACAGATATCCGTATATGTAGAAAACTCCGTCGGTAAATCGAAAATTACCGTATTTGGAGTGAACCCCTTTTTAAATGCCGTAGCATAGGCGTAGGGCTTAAAAGATGAGCCTGGTTGACGGGGGCGGATAGTCACATTTACATTCGGCTCGAATAAACAATTTTTTCCCGGCGTGCATTCTTTTGGGCTGGGTTCGGCAAAATAATCTTTTGAGCCGACCATAACCAGTATTTGCCCTGTTTTTGGGTTAATTGAAACCATGGCCGCATTATTGGCGTTATATGATTTTATGTTTTTTGCCACCCCGTCGGCAACGATTTTCTCCGCTATTTGTTGTAAATCCCAGTCTAGTGTCGTATAGACTTTCAGTCCCGCCTGTTCAACGTAATCTTTTCCGTATTTCTCTTCCAAGTATTCTTTTACATACATTACGAAATGAGGCGCAGGAAATTTTCCCTTGATCGTGGAAAAGCTTAGCTTT
>JAUYCU010000111.1 GCA_030692145.1 bacterium | reverse complement strand
ATCCGGTTTGATTTCCACTATTGTATTCAGGGTAATCAGTCCCGGAACAACAAGTATTTCCGTCAGCGATGCCGCCGTATATTTAAACGACGGACAAGGAACCGATATTTTAAATTCCGTGGGTAGGGGCATCTATGATTTAACTTTGCCGCCGCCTGAGGGACCGCAGATCTTTTCCTCTACCCATCCCGACCAAAACAAATGGTATAAAAACAATAATCCTACATTAAACTGGGAGAGAGAAGGGGGCGTTACGGGGTTCAGTCATTCTATGGATAAGGATTTTCAGGGAGTGCCGGACAATATTTCCGAAGGACTGGAAAATGCCGTTTCTTACGATAATTTAGGCGATGGAATATGGTATTTCCACGTAAAAGCGGAAAAAGGGAATATTTGGGGTGGCATAAGCCATTATGTCCTCAATATCGATACTACTCCGCCAGCCGAATTCAGTCTGGAGATAGAGGCAAATCTGAATATGGCCGCGATAGTTTTGGTCAAGCAACCCATAGTTTCTTTCGTGACTACCGATGCGCTTTCCGGAATGGACCATTATGAAATTAAAACCATTCCCTTCAAAGAAGATAGTGGCAAGGCACTGACTGTACTGACAGAGGGACAAGAAAATGATTTCTTTGTGGAGACGATTAGCCCTTATAAATTACCCATTAACAATGGTTTGTATCAAGTGATGGTTAGGGCTTACGATAAAGCCGGAAATTGGCGCGATTCATCGCAGGTAGTGAGGTTTATCCCCGAGGGAAAATTCACCGTTAATCTGGACGGAGTAAATTTCTGGATAATTTTTATTTACTGGTGGGTAATAGCCATAATAATCGGTGTACCACTAATAGCAATTTTAATCATTATATTTTTAAGAAAAAGGATTCGTAAGCCGCAAGAGACAAAAGATCCAAAATAAATGTATAGAATTCAAACTGCGCAAAAGTTTCCGAAATAATTGTCGGTTTAATTTTATATCGAAATTGTGCATGAAATTAACGATAATTTTAATTGTATCAATTATAATCTTAGGAGTTGGTTCTTACTTCGTGTTTATCGGTAAAAAATAGCAGGCTTCCGAAGAAAAAAATTTTAATATGGTAAATATAAATGGAAACCCCGCAAAAGACGGGGCAAGGAAAATCGTAATGATAATCGCTTTTAAGGATTTTAAGGATGAAGAATATTTTGTGCCGCGAGAAATTTTCGATAAAGCGGGAATGGAAGTCAAAGTCACGAGTAATAAATTGGGAACAGCGCAGGGAATAGAAGGCGGGGAAGTTAATGTGGATATTAAATTAAGTGACTTGAATGTTTCTGAATTTGATGCCATTGTTTTTATCGGCGGTTCCGGAGCGCCGGCAAATCTGGACAATCAGGATTCTTACGGGATTGCCAAAGATGCAATGGCGCAAAATAAGCTTTTGGCCGCAATTTGTATTTCTCCGGCAATTCTGGCAAAAGCAGGAATTTTAAACGGTAAAAAAGCAACTGTTTGGACAAACGCTTTAAATAAGGATGCGCAAAAAGTATTGGAAGAGAATGGAGCGATTTATCAAAAAGATTCAATTGTGCAGGACGGAAAGATTATTACTGCCGATGGTCCGGAGGCTGCTAAAGATTTTGCCGAAAAAATCCTTGACGCTTTAAAATAATTCGATTAAACTGAATAATTGTTCTTTGGATTATAATTTGGGTATTATATTCTCACTTTCTTCGGTCGTCCCAGCGAGTCGACCTCAGGGTTGAGCCCTGCGCTCCTCCGACGCAAGATCGGAGACCGTGCCCGCTACAGGCTCAAAACCCGTTCGAACACAATACCCAAATTATCTCTGAAATTGTAGTGGGTAAAAAGGAGTGAATATTGTTTAAAACGACGGACTATTTGTCCATCCCGCCCTGCTTCTACGGACA
>JAUYCU010000102.1 GCA_030692145.1 bacterium | reverse complement strand
TTTCCATTATCTTGCTTTCCTTTACTTGCTTTGGTTCTTTTTTGACGATCTCATTGCTTTTCTTTGTTTCCATCTTTTTCGTAACCTGTTTTTTTTCCGATTCTTTGGATGTTTTTGTTTTTTTCATCTTCTTATTTCCTTGCTCCGACGCTTCGGTCGGAGTCCGACCTAACGTCGGACTTGCCAATTTTTATTTTCTTCCAATTCTCTAATAATTTTCCGGTGGACTTTATCCACCTCTTCGTCTTTTAATGTTTTTTCGTACGATTGATAGATGATATGAAAAGCTAAACTCTTTTTCCCGCCAGGAATTCCCTCTCCTTCATACATGTCGAATAAATCAACATCCTGAACCAATTTACCTCCGGTAATTTCTATAATATTTAAAACATCCGCCATTTTATCTTCCAAATTAACGAATATCGCCAAATCTCTTACTGCCGCGGGATAAGGAGACGGCGGCTCGTAAATTAATTCTTCTTCAACCAGTTTCAGAATTTTCTCAAAATTCAAATTAAAGGCAACGACAATACCGTTAATATTTAATTTATTTAAAATCTGGAAATTTATTTGTCCCAAAAAGCCAACTTCTTCATCTCCGATTTTGATTTCCGCCATACCTGTTTTTTGCCAAAAAATATCATCTGTCCATTCCGACGTTGCCTCAAAATCATCATACCATTGGTCGGAAATTCCCAACTTATTCAATAAACTATCGATTATTCCCTTCAATTCGTAAAATTTCTCTCCTTTTGTTTTTTCGTTTCTAGCTGCGATTATTCCGCTAAGCATTTTTTCCTCTTTCGTGATGCCGTCTCTTGAACCGCGATAAACCTTACCCAGTTCGAAAATTTTTATTCCGCGTTCGGTATTCAAAAAACTTTTTGCATTATCTTTCAGGTTTTTTAATAAATTAACCAATAAGTCTTTTCTTAAATACTTCAGATCCATGTTTAAAGGATTTTCCAATTCCAGATATCCGCTTTTATTCAGTTTCAATTTTTCTATATCGGCTTCCCCGACAAAAGAAAAATTATAAACCTCATTGAAGCCCAATCCCTCAAAAATGCTTTTTGTTTTATTGATAATCGTCAAATCGTCGTCTAGCTTGCTTGCGCCCAATAATCCGAACGGCTGCTGTGTCGGAATGTTGTCATAGCCGATCATTCTGGAAATCTCCTCAATCAAGTCTTCTTCGATTTCTATGTCTTGCCTGATTGTAGGAATTGTCACTTTAAGGGAT
>JAUYCU010000054.1 GCA_030692145.1 bacterium | reverse complement strand
GATAACCAAAGAAGAAATAAATTTATTAATTAAAGAATAATGGTTGAAAAAATTTTAATATGGGGAATATATGCGCTTATTTGCGGCTTGACGTGATACTGGGTTAGGTTTAAGGTTTTTGGGGTTCCGACAACCGCGTTGGTACTGATGATTTATGTTGGTTTTGCGGTCTGGCTGATTAAAGGGTTTAGTTTTTTGAAGCTTAAAGAGACAATTAAAGAAAATCGCCTTTTGTTTTGGGCGTTTTTTTTGAGTTTGTTTGGCGTAGGTTTGGCAACAATCCATTCTTGGGATTTAGGATTGAGTGCGGGGATTTTAAAAGCGTGGTTTTTTGACCCGCTTTTGTTTTTTATTGTTTTTGTTTCGATAATTAAGTCCCTGGATGATATAAAAAAAGTTTTTTATAGTTTTATTATGTCGGGGTTTGTTGTTTCTGTCGTTTCTTTAATTTATTTGTTTTTAGGGAAAACGAATATAGATGGTCGCTTGCAGGGTTTTTATGATTCACCGAATTATTTGGCAATGTATCTTGCGCCTGTGTTTATAGTTGTGTTCTGTTTTTTGGCTCAGATTATTTATACAAAGACACGCGTCGGCGTCCCAGCGAGCCGCCGCGCTCCATCTCGCCCTCGCCTTGACCGTGCGCTCGGGCTGCGAATGGTCTTTTTAATAAATAATCTTCGCCCAACTTTTTTGATTCTTAGTTTTTCGTTCTTAATTCTCGTCCTTTTTTTCACCAAATCCTTTGGCGCGTGGATGGGAATTATTGGGGCAATTGGCCTTGGTTTGATTTTCTGGCTTTGGGGCGTGAAAAAGAAAAAAACAGTCGTAGTTCTGGCTATTTTATTGATAATTTTATGTATTGGTATTTATTTTATAAAATTCAATTCGATTCAGGGGAAATTGTCGATTAATTCGCGCTTGGAGATTTGGCAAAGAGCGATGGATGCGGTTGTAATGTATCCAATTATCGGAATCGGGCCGGGAACGTTCAAGGACTTTTTCCCGAGTTATCCTTTTTGGGGTGTTCCTCAGCCGCATAATCTTTATCTGGCGTTTTTATTACAAACAGGAATCATTGGTTTTGTCGGCTTCGTCTTGCTTTTGGTTTGGTTTTTCAAAACCGGATTCAAACAACTCGCGGTTCACAACCCAGAACTCACAACTTATTGCTTATTACTTCTCTCTTTGATGATTTATATTCTCATTCATGGCTTGGTTGACACGACTTACTGGAAAAACGATCTCTCGTTGGTGTTTTGGACAATAATCGGAATAATGGCGATTACGAAAAATCAGTTAAAAACTAAAAATGAAAAAGTAAAAACCGTAATTCAAAATTAAAAACTGTTTTCGGTTTTGAGTTTTTAGTTATCGTTTTTCGTTTTTAGATTTTACTTTTTAATTTTAAAAAGCGCCTTTGCGGGACGCTTTTTGTTTGTGTTTTTGGGTCTATTCCGAAAGTTTTATCGAGTAAAGCAAGCCATTAACTTTATTAACGAAAAAGAGATAGCTTTCGTTGGGGGAGATAAACACATCATTAGCATCGTAGGTTTCAACCATTAACGAGTCGTCCAATAATTTTGTCGCTTCCCCTGTTTCCAGGTTGATTTTGAAAAAGTCGTCATTTGAGGCAAATGTTCCCTTATAAAAATCATCGGGCAAGACCTGGGCTTCGGTGATATTTTTCGGCACAGCGCAGTAAACATATCTGATGTCCTGCGGCCAGGTGCATTTTTCAACCA
>JAUYCU010000046.1 GCA_030692145.1 bacterium | reverse complement strand
CCGTAAATACACGATCCAACAATACAAAATATTGATTGAAAAAATCCGCAAAAAGATTCCCGATATAAAAATCACCACCGACGTGATTGTCGGATTCCCGTCAGAAACAAAAAAACAATTCCAGAATACGGTTAAATTATTCAAGAAAATCAAATTCGACATGGCGTATATTAATAAATATTCACGGCGCGAAGGTACTGTTGCAACTAAATTCGAAGACAATGTTTCGTGGCAAGAGAAAAAAATACGCTGGGAAATTCTTAATAATATGGTCAATTTACCTCGCTCGACGCAAGTTGAAACGAATCCACCCCAAAAGAAAAAACTTATCGTTGTCTTGGGGCCAACCGCATCTGGAAAAAGCGAATTAGCTGTCCAGCTTGCTAAGCAATACAACGGAGAAATAATTTCCGCGGATTCCCGACAAATTTACAAAGAAATGGATATCGGCACGGGTAAAATCACTTCAAGGGAAATGCAGGGAATCCCCCATTGTCTTTTGGATATCATCAGTCCGAAAAAACAATTCAGTGTTGCCGAATACAAAAACTTGGCACTTGTGGCAATTGATAAAATTTATGCCAAAGGGAAAATTCCGATTATTTGCGGAGGAACGGGTTTTTATATCCGCGCAATCGTTGATGGCCTGGTTATTCCCGAAGTCGAACCCGATTGGAAACTAAGAAAAGAACTGGAGAAAAAAACTACTGCAGATTTATTTAAAGAATTGAAAAAACTCGATCCAAAAAGAGCCAAAAATATCGATGCCAAAAACCGCCGAAGACTGATTCGGGCAATCGAAATCATCAAAAAAACAGGAAAACCTGTTCCTGCTCTGGAATTCTCCGCCCAAGGCGGATCAACCTCGGACTGGGACGTACTTTATATAGGCATCAAAAAATCCCCTCTCGAAATAAAAAAATCAATCGATAAAAGGATTGATAAAATGATAAAATCCGGATTGGAAAAAGAGGTTAAAAACTTGGTGAAAAAATATGGCTGGACAATAGTTTTGAAAAACACCATCGGATATTCCTCCTTCGCCAAGGCTACTGAGGACAAGTCCGAAATTATAAATGACATTAAACTGCAGACAT
>JAUYCU010000108.1 GCA_030692145.1 bacterium | reverse complement strand
TTATCTTCCGGATTTTAAATACAGCGATAATGATTTGGCTTTTAAATATTCGGGTATAAAAAATTACGTCGAGAAAACAGAAGAAACAATTAAAGAAATGATTAATCAGGTTGGCGTGGAAAACGTCATTGTCAGGCATTTGATTTTACCCAATAATATTAGAAATAGTCTCGGTGCTTTGGAAAAATTAAGAGAGATAAATAAAAGTACTTGTATCAGTTTGATGACTCAATATGAACCTGTTTTCAGGGCAAGGGAATTTTCCGAAATAAACCGAAGAATAACCGAAGATGAATTCGAAAAAGTGCACAATTATCAATTGGAATTGGGGTTGACCAAGGGTTGGGTGCAGGAAATGGAAAGTCAGAAAGTATTTTTACCCGATTTTACGAAAGACAATCCATTTTGATAAAAAGAATAACCCACAGGCGTCACAAAATTATTTTTGTGTCGTTATATATTATGGATAAATTGAACAGCAAAAATTTAATTGAATTGGTAAAATCGGCGAAAAAAGGAAACAAGAACGCCTTTTCCGAACTTTACGAATATTATATTACACCGATTTTCCGGTTTGTTTATTTTCGGGTAAGAAACCGTGTTGATGCGGAAGATTTGACCCAGAGTATATTTTTGAAAACTTGGAGTAATTTGTCGAAATACAAACAAAGGAAAAACCCGTTTTCTTTTTACCCCGTAGGATCCCGAGGGGATTCCTTCGGGGCCTGGCTTTATACCATTGCCAGAAATACGGTGACCGATTTTTGGAAGAAGAAAAAAGATTGGAGTATAAGCGAATTAGCAGAAAACGCCATAAAATCAAAAGAAGAGCCGATAGATGATTTAATCGAAAAAGAAGAAAACTTAAGCGAACTTAAAAAAGTAATAGAATTATTGACCGATGAGCAACAAGAAGTAATAATTTTAAGATTTATCGATGGGTTGTCAAATAAGGAAATTTCCCGGATTCTGGATAAAAAAGAAGACGCGGTGCGTCAAATTCAATCACGGGCGATTAAAATATTAAGAGAATATATAAAAAAATAAATATGAGCGAAAAGGATTTGGAAAAGTTTTTTTCCGGCATCAAGGAGAAAATCAAGCCATCAAAAGAATTAAGCCAGAGAATTCTGGCTGATTTGAGTGTCACGGAGAAAGAAGATAGTCGTTGTGTTCTAAGAGAAAAAGAAAAAGGTCGAATTTCGGGTTACGAATTAATTTTAAACCAAATTCACATCTTTATGACTAAATGGAAAATGGCTGTTCCCGTTGTTCTTGTGGTTCTGGTGGTTGCCGGATTGATGATTATTCGCTCCGGTCAAAAAACACAACCTACGCAGGAAGCAAAACCTGTTCAGGAACAATCCCAGGCAGCGGAGACGGAATATGTCCAGGTTCCCAATGAAGTTTTTGTTCCTCGGGCAACCGGAAACATCGATGACATAATCAATGCGATGACGGCTCTTGCGGAAAACGAACAGGTAATTATTGTCGAAGAAGGTAACGATGCTTCGATGGTGACATTGGATAGTCAGGCGATTAGTGATTTTGGTCAATCTTATGATGAAAATCAATTCTAAAATTATTGGTATTTTAACTCTTCTGTTGGTTGTGGGCTTATTGATTCCGGGCATATCGTTTGCCGTAATGAATTATGGCCAAAATAATTCTCAGAAGCAGGATGCCGAACAGAAACAGGAAGAGTGGCAAAAAAAATGGCAGGAAACAAAAGAACAGCATAAAGAGTGGCAGAAAGAAAAGCAGGAAACCATCCGCGAGAATTTGGCCAGTAAATCGGCGGAAAGACAAAGCAATTTAATCTGTGATAATCTGGAAAAGTGGGTGGTGAAGATTGACCAAACATTAACCGAGCGCCAGACTAAAATCGAGGAAAAACAAACCGAAAGGCTGGAAAAACTCGACGAAAAAAGAGAAAACAGGGACACAAAACTTGAACAGTACAGGGGAACATGGGAAGACAAGTGGGAAGAACATTTCGGATTACTTGAAGAAAAAGCCTCAACCTCAGAGCAAAAACAAGCGCTGGTGGAATTCAAAGAAGCAGTAAAAGAAGCCATTGCTTCTCGTCAGGCAGCCGTTGATAAAGCGATTTCCCAATTCAGGACAGATCTCGACAAGTTGATTGTCGACAAAAAAACAGCGATTGAGGCGGCTAAAACTGCCTATATTAATGCTTACAATG
>JAUYCU010000026.1 GCA_030692145.1 bacterium | reverse complement strand
TCCCAGTCTAGTGTCGTATAGACTTTCAGTCCCGCCTGTTCAACGTAATCTTTTCCGTATTTCTCTTCCAAGTATTCTTTTACATACATTACGAAATGAGGCGCAGGAAATTTTCCCTTGATCGTGGAAAAGCTTAGCTTTTCTTGTTTTGCCTGATCGTATTGTTCCTGCTTGATGTAGCCGAATTTAAGCATCCTTTCCAAAATATAATCTTGACGAGCCTTTAATTCATCCATGTGCGAACCGAAGGGAGAATAATAGCTAGGAGCTTGTGGTAACGCGGCAAGCAGTGCGCTTTCCGCAATGGTTAATTCTTTGGCGTGTTTATTAAAAAACGTTTGGCTGGCTGCTTCCACCCCGTAAGCATTGGAGCCATACGGGATTTGATTGAGATATAAATTTAAAATTTCTTCTTTCGTGTATTTGATTTCCGTTTCAATCGAGAGAATTGCCTCCTTTATTTTTCTGGCATAAGTCTTTTCCGGGCTGAGAATAGTGCTTTTAACTAGTTGTTGGGTAATTGTTGAGCCGCCTTGGCTTATTTTCTTTCCTTGTAGATTGGCGAGAAAAGCTCTAATAATCCCCTTGAAATCAATTCCGAAATGATGATAAAAATTGTCATCTTCGATTACCAGCGTTGCATCTTTTAGGTATTGGGGAATTTCTTCAAACGGGATCAGGGTTCTTTTTTCTTCTCCATGCACGTCATATAAAAGAATTGTTCCTGTGCGGTCGTAAATTTTTGTCGACTCAATCACTTTTCTTTTGTTTAACGCATCTGCGTTGGGTAAGTCCTTTACAAAATAAGCGAAAATTCCGACAACCCCAATTAAAAAAACCGCAAAAGCGCCGACAAGAAAAACCAAAATCCTTTTTAATGTTTTCTTGTGTTTGGCTCCGCTTTTTTTGCGAAACCAAAAAAGCTTGAGCTTTGTCCATAAACCAGCCTGGCCTCCTTTGTGATAAGAAGTTATTTTCGGCATTATATAATATTAATACGATATTCTAATCATAAAATAACAACCGAATTATAGCAATATTGTTTAATCCCGTAAATTATAGTAGAGTAAAAATATGGAAAGAATTAAAAGAGTTATTACCCATCCCCAAATAAGAGAATTTTTAGATGATCGCAAAATAGATAAGATTTATCCTTCCATGGAAAGCCTGAGGGGAGTTTTGGAGTCTGGTAAAAAACTAACTATTTATCACGGCGTTGATCCGACGGGTCCCCAGCTTCACATTGGTCATTCTACTAATTTTTTCCTCCTGAGAAAACTACAAAACATGGGTCATAAAATTATTTTGCTTATCGGTGATTTTACCGCTATGGTTGGTGACCCGACGGGAAAAACAACGACCAGAAAACCGCTTACACGGAAAGAAGTTCTCGTAAATGCAAAAGATTACAAAAATCAATTGGCAAAAATTTTGGACTTTAATTCGAAGAAAAATCCTATCGAGGTTAAATTTAATAGCTTTTGGTTAGACAAGCTGACCTTTAAAGAATTGGCAGAATTATCGGCTAATTTCACGATCCAGCAAATGATAACCAGAGACATGTTTCAAGAGAGAATAAAAGACAATAAGCCTGTTTCTTTGCAGGAGTTTTTATATCCAATAATGCAGGGCTATGATTCGGTGGCGATGAATGTCGATATGGAGGTGGGTGGAACCGACCAAACATTCAATATGCTTATTGGCAGAGATTTGATTAAAATTTATAAAAATAAAGAAAAATTCGTTTTAACTACCAGGCTTTTAATTAATCCCAAAACAAATAAAAAAATAATGAATAAAAGCGAAGGAAGTTTTGTTGCGCTTAACGATTCTTCAAAAGAAATGTACGGGAAAATAATGTCCCTTCCGGACGAGGTGATTTTGACCTGTTTTGAGCTTTGCACGAATCTTTCATCAGAAGAAATTCAAAACATTGAATCTCGCATCAAAGCCGGAGAAAATCCTCGAAACATCAAGGCGAGACTAGCCACAGAGATTGTAGGCATTTATTACGACAAAAAAACAGCGGAAAAAGCGGAAGAAGAATTTAATCGCATTTTTAAGGAGGGGTCTCAACCAACAGACATTCCGGAAATAAAGATTTCCGACAAAAAAATATTAGTTTGCGACCTTTTGGTAAAAGCAAAATTAGCATTGTCGAAATCCGAAGCCAAGCGATTGGTCGAACAAGGAGCAATAGATATCGATGAAACAGTTTTAAGTGACTGGAGAAAAGAAATTACGCCGAAAAAGGGCATGATTATTCGTGCGGGGAAAAGAAAATTCGTCAAACTAATATAAAAAATTCTTTTTTCAAACTAAAACCCCCATTTTGTATGGGGTTTTAGTTAATTTATTATTCTTCTTCGTCTTCTGTTTCGTCGTCTCCTTCAAGGTCGTCGCTTTCTTCTTCTTTTTCTTTCTCGTCTTCTTCGTCTTCCTCTTCCTCTTTTTCTT
>JAUYCU010000025.1 GCA_030692145.1 bacterium | reverse complement strand
GAAAAAGATGAAAATATTTTTGAAAGGTAAAAAAGTTAAAGACTTGGAAGAAGTTATTTCCGAGCAGTTGGAAAAAATAAAAAATACGGAAGAAGATATAAAGGATATTAATGAGTGGAATAAAAAATTACAGGGAATTTGCGACATTTCCATTACTAGAGTTGGGGTTATTCGTTTTAATCCTTTCAAGGATACGGGCGGAGATCAAAGTTTTGCCATTGCCCTTCTGGATAGCAATAACAATGGCATAGTCCTTTCTTCTCTGTATACAAGGGAAGGAACGAGGATTTATGCCAAACCAATAGAAAAAGGCGCGTCATCTTACAATTTATCGAAAGAAGAGGAAGGGGCGATAAAAAAAGCAATAAGTGATTGATAGCTCGGATTTATTTTACATGTCGACACGTGACGGAATGGCGAATTAACTAAATTTTCTTAAGCACGAAGTCGCCGTACGTTGGTTAAATATTGTAATTATTCAGGCGCTTCTCTTACTCGCCGAGCCAATCTTACAACCAACAACATAATAGTCGTCTAGGGCTCGGCTGCGTAATGCTAAGAAAACTTAGTTAATTTACTTACCAGAATGGTTAAAAAACAAAAAACAAATGAAAATTTGAAATCCAGGTCACCAATAGTGGTTGTTTTGGGTCATGTTGACCACGGAAAAACAAGCTTACTTGATACAATCAGAAAGACGAATGTTGTTGCCAAAGAATCAGGAGGGATAACCCAGCATATCGGCGCGTACCAGATTGAATTCCAGGGCAAAAAAATAACCTTTATCGATACTCCCGGACACGAAGCGTTTTCACAAATGCGTTCGCGCGGTGCAAAAGCCGCGGATATCGCAATTTTGGTTATCGCCGGAGAAGAAGGAGTTAAGCCGCAGACCAAAGAAGTTGTTTCTTATATCAAAAAAGAAGAAATACCGGTAATTGTGGCAGTGAATAAAATCGATAAGCCGCAAGTAAATTTCGAGAAAACTGTCGGAGAATTAGAAAAAGAAGGATTGGTTGTAGAAACAAGAGGAGGCAAGATACCGGTGGTAAAAGTTTCAGCCAAAGACGGAACAGGAATAAACGAGCTTTTGGAAATGATACTTTTGGTCGCGGAAATGGAGGAGTTGAAAGCCGATATCGGAAAACAGGCAAACGGAGTCGTGATCGAATCTTATTTGGATTCGCGAAGGGGATCGGTTGCTACGCTTTTGGTATTTGAGGGTATTCTGAAAATCGGCCAATGGGTTGTTTGCGGAAATTATTATGGGAAAATAAAAAGTCTGGAAGATTTTAAAGGAGAAAAAATAGACGAAGCGAAACCATCGACCCCAGCCGTGGCTCTAGGCTTGAATGATGTTCCGGTGGTTGGGCAAACTTTCGAAGTGGTTGATTCCGAAGAAATGGCCAGCGAAAAAGCTTCAAAAAATAAGGAAATCAAAAAAGAACCCCTGCCTGAATCGAAAACCGAGCCCATTAAAGGAGAAGAGGTGAGAATTTTAAATTTAATTCTTAAGGCCGATGTTCAGGGTTCGCTTGAAGCAATTTCGGAAAATTTATTCAAGCTCGACTTGGGAGGAATTAAATTGAATATCGTGAAATCCGAAGTAGGCGCAATTTCCGAATCCGATATTAAATTGGCTTTTTCTACGGACGTTTTGATTGTCGGTTTTCGGACAAAAGCCTCAAATAATGTTTTCGAACAAGCCAAAAGAAGCAAGGTAAGAATAAGGACTTACGATATAATTTATGAATTATTTGAAGATATAAGAAAAGAGGCAGCTAAGTTACTGGATCCGGAAACCAATAAAGAAAATTTGGGAAGGTTAAAGGTTGTTGCTATTTTCAGAAGAGAAAAATCAAGAATGATTGTTGGCGGAAAGGTTATTGAAGGTAAGGCCATGAACAAAGTGCCTGTAGATGTTTTAAGAAACGAAGAGAAGATTGCATCGGGAAGAATTGTTCAACTTCAACACAACAAAAACGATATGGCGGAAGTGGAAAAAGGAAGAGAGGCGGGAATTTTGTTCGAGGGAGAGCCGGTAATCGAAGAAGGAGATATTTTGGAATTTTACAGAATTCAAAAAACAAGAAGGGAGTTATAGACGGAATTTATTTATATTCCCATTAGACCACGAAGTCGGCTGTATTGCTAAAATAATATTTATCTTCGCCGCTTCTATATCTCGTTCCGACAACGTTATTTATTGGTTGGGCATTACTTGTTCTTAGTCGGGACTGCGATATGGTCTTCAGAGAACATAAATAAATTCCTCAGAAGATAATTATAAAAATGAAAAACAGAATCGAAAGAATCAATCAGTTGATAAGAGAGAAGGTTGCCGAGATCCTTTCAAGGGATATTTTTGTTAAAGGGTCGTTAATAACTGTTCAGGAGGTTAGTACATCCAAAGACTTGAATCATGCTAAAATTAAGGTGAGCGTGATGCCTTTTTCCGAATCAGCGAAAGTTATGAAAATTTTGGAAAAACAAGCACCGACTATCCAGGCAAAACTTAATTCGGTGGTGAGAATAAAATTTGTTCCGCGTATAAAATTTTATTTAGACGTATCGGAAGAAAAAGCGGGTAGAGTTGAAGAAATATTGAGAAACATTACAAAATAATATTTCGCCGCGGTGGTGGAACCGGTAGACACGCAAGACTTAAAATCTTGTGGCTTAATAAGCCGTGAGAGTTCGAGTCTCTCCCGCGGCATATTTATGCGCATTTGGCTCAGCGGTAGAGCATCCGGTTTATTCGCCCCGTTAAATTTACGCACACTTAGCTCAGTGGCTAGAGCATTCGGTTTACATCCGAAGGGTCGGGGGTTCAAATCCCTCAGTGTGCATCATGTAATTATTTAACGGGGCAGGTCAGGGAGGTCGGGGGTTTCCCGCGGAACGGGATCCCGTTTGCGGGACAAATCCCTCAGTGCGCAATCTTAAAGTATAAGGGTTTACAAAAGACAATTATTTGATAAAATTATAATTACGCTGTTTGGTTTTGGCCAGGTAGCCAAGTGGTAAGGCAAGGGTCTGCAAAACCCTTATACATGGGTTCAATTCCCATCCTGGCCTTATTTGCCGAGGTAGCTCAGTGGTAGAGCACACGACTGGATTTTCGGTCCGTTCCGAAGTAATTCGGAAATGAAAACTGGGTGAATTCGGGGAAGCCTAAAATCATTAGATGATTATGGTAATCCCGAGCCAAGCTCCGATGGACAAATGGTATCGGAGAAGGTGTAGAGACTAGCGAGTGAGTTCCAACAATAATCTCGCATTAGCGCCCAGCTGCCCAATAATAAATTGGGTAGATGAGATAGTCCGATACTTGAAGAAATTCAAGAAAACTTAAAATGGAAAATCGTGGTGTCGAGAGTTCGATCCTCTCCCTCGGCA
>JAUYCU010000125.1 GCA_030692145.1 bacterium | reverse complement strand
GATTATAATCTTGCCGAATTACGAACATCTGATTATTAATGCCTCGGATAAAGATTTAAAAACCTGTAATTGGATTTGCCGCAGCTTCGGCTCAAATATCTATAAACCGTTCAAGCTCAGACACGGATTTTGTTATTACGCGACAAGAGGCACAAACGGGATCGAATGGATAAAAAACGAAAACTATATTTCGGTTCCTGAATTAAGGTTCGAACAAGCGAATAATTTATACGATTTCAAAATTGAAGAAAATAAACCGATTTACGATTTGGTTAATAATTTAAATAAACTGGAATTTCTGAATGACCCGCAAAATCACGAATGGTCCCTCGACTCCGCTCGGGATAAATAAATTTTGCCGAAGTGGTCCCGCCTTTGGCGGGATAAACTCCATTGGCAGATTTAGTCATCTCTGACGACCGTGCAGCGTTACGGGTAGGTGGTGAAATTGGCAAACACGTACGGTTCAGGGCCGTATGCCGCAAGGCTTGCGGGTTCAACTCCCGCCCTACCCACATGAGTTTCCGTCAGAGACGGATCCCGGCCGCGGCGGGACAAATCTCTCCTTCGGCATAAATATTAGCAGTTAGGCTTGACACGCGATTATTTTTAAAATAAACTAACATATCAACTTAATCATCTATTTTTTACCCGCTCTTTATTGCTCTTTTGCAATCATCTCTCTTCTTTCGCCCCGACAACCAAACAACAATCACCATACACTTCTTTTTTCTTTGGCCATCGGGGCTTTTTATTTTCCCCATTAATTCATTAAAATTGGCGTAGGGATTTATCATCCTTAAAATATATTGTATACTTAAATCATGATAAATTTTGACGATTTTCAAAAACTGGATATCCGCATCGGAACAATCCTCGAGGCGGAAAAAGTCGAAGAAGCTGACAAACTTTTAAAATTGAAAGTTGATTTGGGCGCGGACCCCGCCACAGCGGGACTAGGACAACGTACAATTGTTGCGGGAATCGCCAAAGACTATAAACCGCAATCACTTATCGGCAAACAACTTGTGATTTTAACTAATCTCGAACCGCGCACAATCCGCGGCATTGAAAGCCAGGGAATGATTTTAGCTGCAGTTATTGACGAAAAAGCCGTAATCCTAAAACCCGCCAAAAAAGTCCCCAACGGCACAAAGGTAAGATAAAATTATGAAATTATTTAGCGGGATGCGTCCCAGTGGACAATTACATATTGGTAATTATTTAGGAGCTTTGAAAAATTGGGTGGAATTACAAAAAAAACACCAATGTATTTTCAGTGCGGTCGATTATCACGCAATTACTACTCCATTTAATCCTAAGCGCATTCACGAAGCCGTAAAAAATCTTGTCTTAGATTATTTAGCAGCCGGCGTTGATCCGAAAAAATCAATAATCATAGTCCAGTCTCAAATACCAGAACACACGGAATTGGCTTGGATTCTAGAGGCCATAACCCCAGTATCATGGCTTGAACGTATACCCACCTACAAAGAAAAACTTGAATTACACCCAAAGCACAGAAATTTAGGAATCCTCGCTTACCCAGTTTTAATGGCAGCAGATATTCTTCTCTATAAGGCTACGCTTGTTCCAGTGGGTGACGACCAAATGCCTCATATTGAAATTACTAATGATTTAGCCCGACGCTTCAATCAAATGTTTGGCAAAACCTTCCCGCCAGTAAAAGGGGTTGTTAACGAAGGGATGGGAGCAAGAATAATGTCGTTAACCGACCCAACTAAAAAAATGAGTAAAACAGGCGGCGAAGGCATCGCTTTAACCGATTCGCCTGAAACAATCCGCGAGAAAATAAAAACCGCAGTCACCGACTCTGGACGAGAAGTAAAATTTGACGAAAAAAACAAACCAGCAATTTCCAACTTTCTCACTATTCATCATTTATTCTCCGGAAAAACAATCGCGGAATTGGAAAAGAAATATCACAACAAGGGCTATGCGGAATTCAAAAATGATTTATCCGAAGTAATTATCAAGGGGTTGGCGGATTTTCAGGAAAAAAGAAAAGAACTGGAAAAAAATCCCAAAAAAGTCGAAAAGATTTTAGCTGACGGCGCGAAAAGAGCGCAAAAAATCGCAGAACAGAATATAAAAGAAGTAAAAATAAAAATGGGTTTACTATAATATAACGAACAAGCCCAAGGCTGGTCCGCCTCGGGCGGAAAAAAGAAGATGGGATTATAAAAATTTACGTAAATAAAAACCCCGCAGCTGCGGGGTTTTAAAAATCTTCGAAATCTATTTTTTCTCCAAGATTGATTTGATTTGTTTCATTTTGGCGTCCAGAAGTTTTTGCGTTTTCGCTTCAACAACCAAGCGCATAATCGGTTCGGTATGTGATATTCTTAAAACAAAATGCCAATTGGGATAATCCACGCTCAATCCATCATATAGCGATAAGCGCGGAGCGTATTTGTAAAATTTCTCCACTTTTTTAATTTTTTTCTCCGCATTGTCCGCCTTAAATACTGCGCCATTAATAAAATATCTTTGAAACGGCTTAATCATTACGGATAGTGACTTTCCTTCTTTTGAAATTAGCTCTAATATCTTGAAAAACACAAAAAACGGAGATTCTACGGAATAGTCTTCAAGCAAATAATAATGTCCTGAAGATTCGGCGCCGAAAATCGCTTTCTGGCGCAAGATTCTTTCTTTGAGATAAACGTGACCAACCTTCGTACAAATCGGAATATTTCCGGTTTTTTTGATTTCTTCCCGCAACACCCAACTGGTGGGAGTATCGAAAGAAATCCTGCCTCCGGCTCTTTTGAAAAACCGATTGACAATCAAGGCAGCGATATAATTCGGATTTATTCTCTTGCCTTTTTCGTCAATAAAAAGAATTCTGTCTCCGTCTCCATCAAAAGCAATGCCGAAATCCGCTTTCTGCTTCAGAACTTTTTCTTGAAGCACGGCTGTTGCCGCAGGATGCATCGGATTGGGCTGATGATTGGGAAAACGGCCGTCCAATTCAGGAAACAAATGAATCATAGTAATCGGCAATCTCTTGTCCAGCTCCTTTACAACCAAGCCGGCAGCTCCGTTCGCCGTATCAACAACCACTTTTAACGGTTTAATTGATTCGATATCGACAAATCTCAAGATGTTTTTCAAATAATGCTCAATAACATCTCTTTGCTCCAATTTTCCGCGCTTGATTTTATTCTTCAGGGAGATTGATTTAAGCTTCTTGATTATTTTTTTGATTTCCAGAAGCCCGGATTCTTCGCCAACGGGCATCGAGCCCGATTTTACGATTTTAAAACCGTTGTATTCTTTTGGATTATGTGAAGCGGAAATCATTACTCCGCCACCGTATCCGTATTTGGCGACAACCAAATAAAAAATCGGCGTTGTGGTAATGCCGATATCCAAAATATCCACTCCCTCGTCCTGAATTCCGTCACAAAGCGCCTTGAATAAACTATCCGAAGAAAGACGGTTATCTCTGCCAATAACAATTTTCTCGGCTTTGAGAAATTTCGCCGTTCCCCTACCGATTTTATGAGCAATATCTTCGTTTATTTCTGTCGGATAAATACCTCGAATGTCGTAGGCCTTAAAAATTTTGTCCAAAGCATCCATAGCTATTATTATAGCACAATATGATATAATTAAAATATGAGTTTTTCAATCGGCATAATTGGGCTTCCCAATGTGGGAAAATCAACGCTTTTTAAGGCCCTGACAGAACAGGAGGTTGATATTTCCAATTATCCTTTTTGTACCATTGACCCGAATGTCGGAGTTGTGCAGGTTCCTGACGAAAGACTCGATAAAATCGTGGAAATTGTCAAACCGCAAAAAGTAACGCCGACAATCATCGAATTTGTGGATATTGCCGGCCTGGTTAAAGGCGCACACAAAGGAGAAGGTCTGGGAAACCAATTTTTGGCGCATATTCGCGAAGTTAACGCTATTGCCCACGTTGTCCGCTCTTTCGAAGCAGCGGATATCAAGCACGTGGAAGACAGTCTGGACGTAGAAAGAGATATCGGCATCGTCAACACAGAACTGATAATGAAAGATTTGGAAACGCTGGAAAAGCATTTGGAAAAACTGGGAAAAGAAGCACGAGACGCCACAAACAAGGACGCGCAAAAAGAACTGGAAATAATTTTAAAAATCAAGAAATCTCTTAATGAAGGCAAATTGATTTCGCAGATTAATCTGGACCACGGAGAAATAGAAGCAGTTAAACACCTTAATTTTTTGACCATAAAGCCGATTATTTACGTGGTTAATAGCCGCGGCACAGATAAAGAACTGGAACTGATTAAAGTATTACCGGAAAATACAATTCCTCTTGATTTAAAACTGGAACTGGAATTATCTGAATTAAGCCCCGAAGAATTAAAAGAATTGAAACTGAGTCCGCGTATCGATGTACTGATAAAAACTTGTTATAGAATACTTGATTTGATTACTTTTTATACGATAAAAGGCGGAGAAGAGGCTCGAGCCTGGACAGCCAAACAAGGAACGCTTGCTCCGAGAGCCGGCGGAATCGTACATACTGATTTTGAACAAAAATTCATCAGGACGGAAGTGATAAATTATAAAGATTTGACCGAATACGGCTCATGGCACAACGCAAAAGCCAAGGGACATATCAGAACCGAAGGAAAAACCTATATCGTAAAAGATGGGGACATTTTGGAGTTTAAAATATAAAAACCAGATGTTTATATTTGCTGGCAGAAAAGCGGAATTTATTTATATTTCCTTCCAACCACGCAGTCGCCGAATATTGGTTTTATCTTGTTTTGCTTCTGGCGCTGCTATTACTCGCCAAGCCAATATGGTTTAACGATTTTGTTTTGTCCAGAACAGGCTTGGCTGCGTAATGATTTCCAGAAAACATAAATAAATCCTCTGAAGAGTGGAGCTATGAAGAATTTTTTTATTTAGCGAGTAATTCTCGCTTAAAATTCTCGACTCTTGCCAAGTATAATATATTTTGCTAATATAAGGAAATTATGGAAGAGACAATGAAAGGATACGAACTTTTGTGCATTTTATCCCCAAAACTAGAGGGGGTTGATTTGGACAAGACCAAAGACGAAATATCCGAAGCAATAATTAAGCTTGAGGGAACAATAAACTTTAAGGAATCAAGTAAAAAATCCTTGGCATATCCAATAAACAAGGAAAAGCAGGGAATATTTTTAACCAGTCAAATTTTAATTTTTCCGGAAAAATTAATCGAATTTTCCAAAGAACTAAAAGCCAATAAACAAATTTTAAGACATTTGGTTAATCAATTGGAGATCGCGAAAGAAGGGCCGGAAAGAACCAGAACAATCAAAAAATCATTAAAACCAAAAAGGCCGATTGTCAAAAAAGAAGAACCCGAACAGAAAATAGTTTCGGGAGAAACCCTGGAAGAAATCGACAAAAAATTGGACGAAATAATAGGAGAAATATAATATTTAATTGCTTGATCGCTTCGCTTGTTTAATTGTTTGATCGCTTCGCTTGTTTGAATCGTAAACACTTCAAACATTTCAGGCATCAAACATTTCTGACGCGAGCGATAAGCGAGCCAAAATGAATTTAAATAAAGCGTTTTTAATCGGAAGACTGACCAGGGATCCCGAATCGAGAACCCTTCCCAGCGGACAAGCTATTTCTAATTTTGGACTGGCAACCAATAGAGTTTGGGTAAATCCGGACAACCATGAAAAACAGGAACAAGTGGAATTCCACAATATTGTGGCTTTCGGAAAATTGGCCGATATCTGCAATCAATATCTGACCAAGGGTAGCTTGGTGCTAATCGAGGGGAGGATTCAAACCAGAAGCTGGCAGGACCAAAGCGGAGGAACAAAATACAGAACCGAGGTAGTTGTCGAAAAAATGCAAATGGGACCAAGATCAGGACAATCGGGACAAAAAGGAACGACTAAAAAAGAAGCGGGTTCGGACGAACCGGTCCAAGAGGAAGTTGCGGAAATTCAAGTTGACGATGAACCAAGCGGAGATGAGGTGAAAACGGAAGACATACCGTTTTAGTCTTAAATCTCTAAATCCTAAATCCTAATTTCTAAACAAATGAGAAGAGAATGCTATTTTTGTAAAAGAAACATCAAAGAAATCGATTATAAAGACACGGAGCTGTTGTC
>JAUYCU010000115.1 GCA_030692145.1 bacterium | reverse complement strand
AATATGAATATCCGATGCTCCTTGTTCGATTGCGTGCTTAATAATCAACGCAACAACCTTGCTGATTGGTGCTTCTTCGGAAATCTGCTCTGTTTTTGCGCCATCACCCTCTTCTTCCTTGCTCGGCTTTTTTGTTTCCTTGTCCAGTTCTTTTTTCAACTCATCCAGGGCCTGTTTAACTTCGCCCTTCAAGCTGGAATATTCCTTAAGAATGCCTCTGAAATCGGTAAGGGTAATGATATAGGTTTTCGGTTTCAAGTCATGGCGGTGAGAGATAAATTTTAAAGCTTCTCCCGCATCGATATCTTCGGGATTAAGCATGCCCACCTCCAAAATCTTTTCTTCTTTATCGACACCAATGGGAATAAAACGATAATGCTGAGCAGCTTCCAAGGGAACGATTTTTAAAACCTCCGGCGGCACTTTATAGCCGGTAAGATTCTTAAAGGGAATTTTGAAAACTTCCCCCTTTAACTGATAAAGCTTATCTTCGCCGATTACACCCTTACGTACCAATAATTCTTCAATGCTTTCGTTTCCCGTTTCCACTTCCTTTTTGATTTCTTCAAGAGTTACGGTATTAATAATGTTTTTGGCCACTAAAATATCGAGTAAATTTTTTTGTTGGGAAGACATATGTTTTAGTAGGGAATAAATGGATTGCTCCGGCCGACCTCATTCTTATCTATTTTAACCGGAACATTTCCGTGTATTTTTAAAAAGGGAATAATTTTTTCGTTTAAAAAATCGAAATCGAGATTAATTTTCTGCAGTTTTTCTTCGGTTGCCGTCGAAGTTTTTGGAACCGTATCGACCCCCGTCCCCGGAGATATTTGGCTTTCGGGAACCGGTGTTGTTTTCCAAAAACCGAAATACAGAATCAAGACAATTGCCAAAACTATGCCCAGGCCGACGAAAAGCAGGATTTTCTGACGCTTTTTTTGTTCCAAAGACTTGATTGCCATATTGATTTATGAATTAATTCTGATAATAGGTTTTTAAACTTAAATCGAATTTAAAAATTCCCATACCTTCCGATTCAGGAGAAACACCGATAGATTCGATATCGATTAAACGCATGTTTTCTTCTGTTGCCTTAAGAAAATTTTTCAACGCCGAATAATCTCCGGTAAAACCCAAACTAATGGTCAGAGTTTTATATTTTGTGGCCGAAGATTCTTTCTTGACGCGTACGTCTTCCGGATTAATCGTCCCTCCTCCGTCTTCTGTCGGAATACTCACCTCCAGTTTATCCAATATCAAGCCCTGCTCGAAAACCAGTGATTCAACCTGAACAATAAGATTGGGAATGTCTTCTTTCGGTGGCAAAATCAAATCGACTTTATCGATACTTTCTTTATTGTCTTTATAAATTTTGGCCAGTTTTGTCATCGTGGCCAGAAATTCCTGATTATCCAAAAGAATTTGCTTTTGCGTTTCGATATCTTTTCTCGCCCGTAAAACTCCTTGCACGCCGGGAATATCAAAGAAAACGACAATCCCCACAAAGGCCAAAATTAAAATTATTAAAATTACGTCTCTAATCATTGTCTTGTCTTATTTTCATTGTCTTTGTTAAGTAATAAAACATTTAACGGGAAAGCCGAAGAAAGGCTGAATTTAATCCCTCCTTCTTCAGACAGTGTTATGCTCGAAATCTCGACTTTTTGCGTTAATGGTTCCTCCTGAAAAATCAACATTTGCCTGGCTAACGACGTATAAGTCCTGGTCAAAGCGGACAATTGAATGGAAATTTTGTCTTGCCCCATGGTTATTTTGGCATCGGAAAAATATACGTCCGACATGGTTAAGTCTTCGATTTTTTTGAAAATTTCCGACCAGTAGGTATGAATCTGGAACACGTCTTTAAGAAGCCCGAGTTTCGCATCCAAATCGATAATCGCTTTTTCTTCGCTGGGTGTTCTTTTGTTCGACAGAAGAGAAATCTCTTTTTTAATCGACTCTACATTGGTATCCAGTCTTTTTTTATATATTAAAAGCCCGCCGTAAAAAAGCAGACTCAAAATAACCAAAAACAAAACTATAAATGTTGTTTTGGAAAAAAC
>JAUYCU010000072.1 GCA_030692145.1 bacterium | reverse complement strand
ACGAAATTTTCAAGGATAAAGATATTGATTAAACGGGAATTGATTTTTCGGAAAACCTGATAAGAATTGCAAAAGAAAAAAACGGAGATAGGTTTATAGTGGGGGATATACTAAGCTTACCATTTTCCGACAATTATTTTGACTCGGTTTGGGCTATTGCTGTCTTGCACCATATCCCCACCAAAAAATTGAGAAAATGCGCCTTAAGCGAAATTAAGCGAGTTTTAAAGCCAGGAGGAAGAATAATCGCAACTTGTTGGAAAATAAAATCGTTTTTTCGCAGAGATGTTTTTATTCCCTTTCACGGCAAAAAAAGGTATTACCGCGTTTTTACAAAAAGGGAAATCAAAAAATTGTTCAAGAAATCTGGATTTAAAATTGAAGAATTGCGTTATTTGAAAAGAAACAATAAAAAAACTAATATATTAATTACGGGAATATCGGTTTAATTATTATATTTTCACTTTCTTCGCCGCCCCGGCGCGGCGGCTCAGGGTTGAATCCTGCGCTCCTCCGACCAGGGTCGGAGACCATGCCCGCTTCGGATTCAAAACCCGTGAAAATATAATAATTAAACCTAAGTGTTAAATTTTATGAAATTATATTTTTACGGTGGAGCTGGTGAAGTTACCGGAGTGAAATATCTTTTGCAGGTCAAGGTCGATTCCAAGAAATCGATAAATATTCTGGTTGACTGCGGAATCTTACAGGGCGGGCCGCGAGAATTTGAAGAAAACTCGAAAGATTTTCCTTTTGATCCGAAAAGCGTGAATTATCTGCTTATCACCCATGCTCATATTGATCATGTCGGCTTGGTCCCCAAGCTTTACCGGGACGGTTTTCGGGGAAAGATTTTTACCACTGAGCCGACAAAAGACTTAATGGGATTGGTTTTACGCGATAGTCAGCAGATTTTGGAAAAAGAATTCAGAAAAAAAGGTGGAGACTTGCTTTATTCGCGAAAAGATGTAGAGCAGGTTTTGGGGTTGATTACGGTGACTAAATACGGGAAAAAGAGAAAATTGGAGGGCGATATTTTCTTTAAATTTAATGACGCGGGGCACATGTTGGGCTCGGCAATAATCGAAATTTGGGCAGAAAAGAAGAAAATTGTTTTTTCCGGAGACCTGGGCAATTCTCCGAGCCCACTTTTAAAATCACCCGCAAAAATTAAAGACGCGGATTATATTTTGGTTGAATCCACTTATGGCGATAAAGTCCACGAAAACAGAGGAGAAAGAAAGGGTGCATTGGAAAACATTATCGAAGAAACATACAGAAACAAGGGCGTCTTAATGATTCCTGCCTTTGCCGTGGAAAGAACCCAGGAACTATTGTGTGAACTGAACGAATTGGTTGCTAATTGTCGTATTCCGCAAATACCGATATTCATCGATAGTCCTTTAGCAATTAAGGCAACCGAGATTTACAAGAAATATCCGGATTATTTCAATAAAGAAGCAAAAAGCTTTATTTCGAAAGGCCATGAATTGTTTAAATTTTCCGGTCTAAAATATACGGAACAAGTGGAAGATTCCAAGGCAATTAACATAATTTCTCCACCAAAAATCATTATTGCCGGTTCGGGAATGTCGGCT
>JAUYCU010000041.1 GCA_030692145.1 bacterium | reverse complement strand
GCCCTTAATCTGACGCTATCCCTCAGACACTCCATTGTGTCTAAATGCTCCATCCAAATCGTATCCACTGTTCTTAAAATCACGAATCTTTCGATATTACGGGTATCGTTTTTTGCGATATCTTTTGTTTTTTCCTGATATTTTTTATATTCTTCTTCATCCATCAACTCCTTGATTTTGCTTTCCATCCCTTCATCTGCCGCAAATAAAACGTCTCTGCGCATTTTATAAATTGCGGTTCTTTGTTTATTCATTACTTCGTCGTATTCCAAAACATGATTACGGATATCAAAGTTATAGCCCTCGATTTTCGCCTGCGCTTTCTCGATTGCGTTGGAAATCAGTTTATTCTGAATCGGCTGGTCATCGGGAATCTTAAAAGCATCCATCAGGTTTTTGATTCTGTCCGAGCCGAATCTTTGCATCAGTTCATCTTCCAAGGAAACGAAAAACTGGCTTGCGCCCGAATCTCCCTGACGGCCCGAACGACCGCGCAATTGGTCATCGATTCTTCTTGCTTCGTGCCTTTCCGTACCGATTACGAAAAGTCCGCCGAGTTCTTTTACTTTTTGCGCATCATCGGAATCCTGCGGGTTCCCGCCCAGAACAATATCCACTCCCCTACCGGCCATATTTGTGGCAACGGTTACCGAACCCGACTTTCCTGCTTGAGCAATGACTTCTCCTTCTTTTTCGTGATTCTTAGCATTCAAAATATTACAAGTGATTCCCTCTCTTTTTAAAAGATTTCCCAAGTGTTCGTTTTTCTCGATGGAAATTGTGCCAATCAGAACCGGTTGTCCTTTTTCATAGCATTCTTTTACTTTTTGGGTCAATGCTTTGAATTTTCCCGGTTCGTTTTTATAAATCATATCCGCCAAATCTTTCCTGATCATTGGTTTATTGGTGGGAATAACGATTGCCTCCAATTTGTAAACCTTGTCGAATTCTTCGGCATTAGTCAAGGCAGTTCCGGTCATACCCGCCAATTTCTTATACATGCGAAAATAATTTTGGAAAGTGATTGTTGCCAGTGTTTTTGATTCTTTCTGAACTTCGACTCCTTCCTTTGCCTCAATTGCCTGGTGTAACCCGCCGGAATAACGCCTTCCCGGCATCATACGCCCAGTAAACTCATCAACAATAACCACTTCTCCGTCTTTAACAATATAATCTTTATCTCTTTTGAAAAGAATTTCCGCGCGCAACGCCTCTTCCAAATGATGAATAATTTGAATTCCTTTTTCCTCATAAATATTGCCAATGCCCAGGATTTTTTCTATTTTATCCATTCCGGGATTGGTCAGGGTAACCGCACGCATTTTCTCGTCAATTTGAAAATCTTCTTCTCTTTTCAGTTGCGGGGCAATTTTCGCGAATTGCTGATAAAGCTTGGTGGATTCAACATCCGGCGCGGAAATAATCAAAGGAGTTCTTGCTTCATCAATCAGGATACTGTCCACCTCATCGACAATCGCAAAATTAAAATCTCTTTGGCAAATATCTTCTTTGGTGTGTGCCATATTATCGCGCAAATAATCGAACCCGAATTCGTTGTTTGTACCATACAGAATATCCGCTTGATATGCCTCTCTTCTTGAAACCGGTCTAAGAAAGTCTTCAACAACCTTAAATCCACCCAATTCATCTCTTTTTTTGTCCAGTTGTTCAGTGCTTTCTGTTTTTTGTTCGTTGTTCTTGAACTCCGGATCGTAAATATAGGCAGCGTCATGCGCAATACAACTCGTAGACAAACCCAAAGCATGATATATTTGTCCCATCCACACCGCATCTCGGCGCGCCAAGTAATCGTTAACGGTTACCAATTGTACGCCATTGCCGGTTAAGGCATTTAAATAGAGCGGCAGGGTTGCCGCAAGTGTTTTTCCCTCCCCTGTTTTCATTTCCGCAATTTTTCCCTGATGTAAAACAATTCCGCCGACTATTTGTGCGTCAAAATGTCTTTGGCTAAGCGTTCTTTTGGCGGCCTCTCTTATCACGGCAAAAGCTTCAGACAAAATATCGTCTAAAGAAGCGCCCTCTTTAATTCTTTTCTTGAATTCATTTGTCTTATTTTTCAGTTCTTCGTTAGAAAAATGCTCGAATTCCGATTCGAGCTTATTTATTTCTTCAACCATCGGCTGGATTTTATTCAAATGTCTTTTATTCGGATCGCCGAATAAATTTTCCAACATATCTTTTCTTTTATAATAACGAGGTTTTGTCGGTCCCTTTCGGGTACCAATCAAGTTCGGATTTATTTATCTCAAATATCATTTCCGGTTTTGCGCCCTGATTTAAGAAATTCTCCGCATTCATATTTACCCAACGGAATATACCCGTATCTCCGCCCGTAACTTCAAGATAGTACACTTTAGACGAAACAGCATAACGATAAAAATTGGAAGTGATAAAAGCATCCCTTGTTTGCGGAGTCACGGTTTTAATCGCTTTCCAGCCTCCGAGATGCCCATACATATTGAAAATCACGGGATTCAAAAATAATCTTTTATAGCCGTACTGATTGATAATAAATACGTCAAAATCTCCTTGCGCGCGGATCAAATCACCCTCTTTGAGTCCGTAGTCTTCGGGACGAGCCATTTGATTGGGATTCGGCTCGGGTTGCGGTTGCGGTTCCTCTACGGGGCCTTCAAAAACAGTAGTAGCCACGGATAATGTAAACGGCGTCAGAGCATCATTTCCGTTAAACCCGCTTTTTTTGAATTGATTGGAAATAATTATCGTAACCGCATCCACTTCGCTTTTGAAATTAGGAATTTTCAATATCCCTTTTTGGTTTTGTAAATTCAACATACTGACCAATGTCGGCCTTGATTCATATTCAATAAAATAAATAACATTAAAATTTCCACCACTAACTGACCCCTCAAACTCTATTTCCAGATCCTTGGCAACTGCTCCGCTATCCTGCTTATTAATAAAACGGTACCAATAGGGAGCCCAGTCCATAATGCTTTGCGAAATATTAATTACGCTTGCCGAAACAATGCTGTAGTTTATTGGAGAAACATTAATCGCGCCCCTGAGATAAGGATTTTTATAACCGTAACGTCCATCACTTAAAGAACCGTTATTCAGATAATTTGCGATCGTCCAATTATTAAATACCTGCGAAAAAGTGAAATTATAGCCCTTTTCTTTCAATGCTTGTTCCAGGCTGTAAATTCCAACCTTGTTATTGGTTGTTATTTTGGAAAAAATATCTTCTCCAAATTGCTCGGCCAGATAATGCCCGAAAACATTCACCGGCGGATAATCGTATCTATCGTTTTGCCAATTAGTCAGGGAATTAAAGGGATTAGCAAGAAAGTCGTCTATTCTTTTTTCAAGATTTGTTCCTGAATAAACACTATCGTATCCCGCGGCCGTTGGCGCATATTCACTTCTCATTTCATTAAACCAAATATCATCGTTGATATTGTTAATTCTTTCCTTGTTGTTCCAACTTATCAAATGCTGGAATTCGTGCGCAACGAAACTGTCAATCAACGGATTGGCGATTTGCTCCACGTTAACATAAAGCATTTCTCTTTCATTGGACGTTGCTTCGAAAGAAACCGGTATTTCGTCTTTTGAATTAAAATATCCTCCGGCGTTCGGTTTCAATCGTGTAAACAGAATCGTCATTCTGTTATCTTCGTCTATTCCGGGTTTCCATTCCGAACCAAAAACGTAACGCAGAGAAGAATAAGTGTAATTGTCAAAATTTTCGATAATCCTATTTAAATAATCAAGATTTGCGTTTTTCTGGCTCAAGAAAAGCGAATTCCAGTATTCATCTTCCATGTAAAAATAGGCGTTATTGGAAATTCTCATAAGTGTTGCCGAAATACTCGCCCTCCCATTGGAATCGTAAGTCGAATCAACAAAAAAACTGTCATTATCCCCCAGATTCGCGGCCGAGGCAAAAAAGAAGGTAAAGAAAACCCCGCCCAAAATAAGCAGGGTTAATATAAATTTTCTCTTCTTTGAAAAAGATTTTACAAATTTGTTCATAATTTAAATTGCGTCGCCAAAGGAGCCCGGAAAGTTGAAACCCCAATACTTGGTATTGAATGGGTACTAGTTCCGGAGCTCCTTCGGCAATACAATCGCCGATATGTTTTAATTATAGATTGAACAAACTATATGTGTCAACCATATCAACTTCACGGCCCAAAAATAAACCCCGTAGTAGATTTTGGACCGATGCGAAGCATCAACTCAATAAAATTAATCCAAAATTCACTACGGGGTAAAAAGAAGAAACCTCGACTAAAAGCCAGAGGTTTCTCCCCAAGTAAAGAGATTTTGCCTTTCGGCAGAACCCATTCAATATTTTAAGCCTAGCAAACCATAAATTATTTGTCAAGCCCAAGCCACTTTTTAATCTCCGCAATACCTTCTTCAATGTGAACCGTAGGTTCCCAGCCCAAAAGCTCTTTTGCTCTGGCAATGTCGGCCAGAGTATGCCGCATATCTCCTTGGCGAAGAGGTAGATTTATAATTTCTCCGCCGATTAAATCGGCAATTTTATTTACACTATGATTATTTCCTGCACCAATGTTGATTGTTTCTGCCTTGCCAACCTTATCGCTCTCTGCCGCCAAAATATTAGCCATAATTACATCTTTGACATAGGTAAAATCTCTTGTTTGTTCTCCGTCCCCTTCAATGGTTAATGGTTCATTATTCAGTCTTTGCTGCAAAAACTTGCCAATTACCAGAATATAAGAACCGTCAAAAGAAATTCTCGGACCATAAACATTAAAATAGCGCAAACAAACGCTCGGTAATCCATAGAGCTCATAAAATAAACGACAATATTGTTCTCCGATAAATTTTTGCAAAGCGTAAGGGCTTTTTGGGGTCGAGATCATTTCTTCATGAAGCGGCAATTTATCCTGATCTCCATAAACCGAAGACGAAGAAGAAAAAATCACCTTTTTTACTCCGGCATCTCGCGCAGAAATCAAAACATGTAATGTCCCCACTGCGTTATTCGCATGGGCCTCATGAGGGAATTCTACAGAATAAGGAACCCGAGGTCTCGCAGCCAAATGGAAAACATAATCAACGCCGTTGAATATAGGCTTTATTTTTTCCAAATCCCGAATATCCTCCTGATAAAAATTTGCTTTCGGATTCAGATTCTCTTTTTTACCCGTAGAAAGATTATCAATAATAATAACATCAAAACCCCTTTCGATAAGGGCATCAACTAAATGTGAACCGATAAATCCGGCTCCGCCAGTTACAATTACTTTCATATTTTTATCCGATAAAAAGCAATCTTTCCAAAATGTTTCTCATTTTGGAATTTATTTTTTCCCAGTAATATTTTTTAATAATCAATTTCTCGCTATTTACAATCAATCGGTTTCTCAATTCATCGTCTTTAATAAGTTTATCTATTTTTTCCGCAATAATTTCCGGAGTCAAATCGTCGATAACCAGACCCGTTTTATTGTCTATCAAAAAATCATTTGCTCCTCCGGCTAAGGTGCTGATAATCGCGGTTCTTGCCGCCATTGCTTCCAAAATCGTAATTCCCGAACCGCCGGAAATCGCCGGCCTGACCAATAAATCGGCTATTCTCAAAATCTTTATTGTTTCCGGATTGCTAATGTATCCCAAAAACAAAATCCTGTTTTTTATCCCCGTTTCTTCAGCCATTTTTTCCAGAGGTTCCTTTTCGCTTCCTTCCCCAATAATTAAAAATTTGGCATTTGTGTCTTTTAAGAATGAAATTGCCTTTATCAGGTGTTCCAGTCCGTCTTGTTCAACAAAATGGGAAATACTCACAATAATCTTTTCCGAAGGGTTGATACCAAGTCTATTCCTTAAATCAATTTGCTTTGAATCGGGAAAATCTGTTTTAAATTGCTTAATATCTACCGCCCCGGGAATAATCGAAACCACGCCATTGTATCCGAATTGCCGAACTCTTTTTTCGAAAGAAGAGCCCGCCACCTGGATAAAGTCCGCTTTCTTGTAAACTAATCTGTAAAAAGGAATAAAACGGAACAGAAAATTCAATCTTTTCTCGGGTGTGGATTCTCTTATGGTCAGAAAGTAATTGGTTCCGGGAAATCTCAATTTCAGAAGCATCGCCGCCAAGCCGGCGTAAGTCGAACTGTTTGCCCAAATCAAATTATATTTTCTCTTCTTGTAAAGCCTCCAGCCTTTTAAAAATGCCCTGAAAGGAAAAAGTACTTTATCGATTCTTGAACCCCCTCCGATTCTGTAAATATTCAGATTTCCCGATTCTTCGAATGCCGGCAATTTTTTATCGAGATTGGCGGTAATAATATCGAATTTGACTCCGGGCATATTTTTTATTGTTTCCGCCAGCGTCAATTCGGCTCCGCCGATAAACGGCAAATAACTGAAAGCAAAAACCAAAGCCCTTCTGTCGCGGTATTTCAATTGTCCGCGAAAATAATCGATTGTTTTGTTTAGTCCGTCTTCAAGTAGGATTTCCGGCTGCCAATTGAGAAATTTTTTGGCCAGTGTTATATCCGGTTGACGATGCACCGGGTCATTTTCGGGACAAGGGAAGAAAATAAGTTTTCCTTTAGATTTCGTCAAACTTAAAATTCTTTCGGATAACTCCTTAATGGTTATTTCGTACGGATTTCCTATATTTATTGGACCGATTATATCTTTGGATGTCTCCATCATTCTGGTCATTGCTTCAACTGTATCGCTTACATATTGAAAACTTCTGGTTTGATTTCCGTCTCCGTAAATAGTAATGTCTTCTCCGTTTAGGGCCTGAATAATAAAATTGGAAACAACCCGTCCGTCGCCAACGGCCATTCTTGGTCCGTAGGTATTAAAAATCCTGATGATTTTAATTTCAATACCATACTGCCGGTAATAATCCATAAAAAGCGTTTCCGCGCACCTTTTTCCTTCATCGTAGCAGGCGCGTGGACTAATCGGACTAACTGAACCATTATATGTTTCTTTTTGAGGGTGTTCTTTGGGGTCTCCGTAAACTTCCGAAGTTGAAGCCTGAAGAATTCTTGCTCCGGTTTGACGCGCCAATTCCAAAACATTGGTTGCGCCCACAACATTGGTTTTTGTGGTTTCCACGGGGTCAAATTGATAATGCAAAGGAGACGCGGGACAAGCTAAATTATAAATTCTGTTGACTTTGCCGATTTTTCTTATGGGCAACGGTTTATTGATATTATGTTTTATCAGTTTAAAGTTTTTGTTTTTAAATAAATGTGCGATATTCTCTCGCCTTGAGGTAAAAAAATTATCAAGGCATATTACATTATGTCCTTGATTCAATAAATATTCACAGAGGTGCGAACCAATGAATCCGGCGCCCCCGGTAACCAATATTTTCAGTTTTTTGGCCATTACCTATTTAATAATACTTTTTATTTTTATTGTCAATAGAATTAACGGCTTAAAGATTGAATAAATTTATCCGCTTCGTCCTTAAATCCCGGATCCAATTCTGCGGCTTTTAGGGCAGATTTTATTGCTTCGTCCCTATACCCCATCTTTGCGTAAGCAACTGCCAAAGAAGCGTGAATTTGAGGATTTTGTGGCTGTTCTTCTGCTGCCATAATATAATATTCCAAAACCTTGGAATAATTGCCGGATTTTTCGTAAATCGTGACCAAGCGCATTAAATCGGTGATACTACTTTGATACCCGCTGTAACCGAGTTCGATTGCCTTCTCCGCATCGTAAACGGCTTCGTCATATCTCTCCAGCTGAAAAGCAACGTTACTTAAAAACCACCAGGAAAGATTAACTTTCGGATTTAAATCCAAGGCTTTTTTAAAGCTGTCGTAAGATTCTTGGTATTTTTTATTAGATAACTTTGCTTGCCCCATCTCGTACCAAATTCTCGGATTATTGGGATTCAAGTCAATTGCTTTTTGAATATATTGTTCCGCCTTATCTCCTGCGCCGGGTTCTTTCGACATCAGAAGAATATACATTCTCCCGATATACAAATATGGGGTTGTATCGAGAGAATATTTTTCGACATTTTTTTCCGTTTCGCTTATTGCGTAATACAATATAGCAGGGTCAAAATCTTTATTTTTTTGCCTTTGCGAATCCACAACCTGAATAACAAAAGCAGCCAATTTATGCCTTATTTCATACGCTCCTTGAGGGTTTTTGTAGTTTAAAGCTTCGCGATACTTATCAAGTGCTTTCTGACCATTGCCATCTCTACCGGCGATAATCGCCCGAGTACAGGCAAAATTTGCTTGTGCGGGTTTTATTCCCGTCTGATAACCGAGAATTATCGCCAAAATCAACAAAATAGTTATCAAAAACGGAGAAGGGGTTTTTTGTATTATTGTTTTCTCTTGCTCGGTATTCTCTTCTTTTAAAGAATCTTGGGTTAAAAAATTTATATATCCCAAGGATAGAAAAAACAGAAAATAATTGGCGAAAGTATCAAAAATAAAAAGATTCTGTCCGAAATAAGCAATAATCATCACGCCTACCACCCCGAAATCTATCTTATCTACCCTTCCCTGCTTAAATCTTTTTACTAGCAGATAAAAGATGATGAAGAAAATCGACAAATAGCTTAAGAGTCCGACAACACCCGTTGTCGAGAGCTGTTCCAAAACCATATTATGCGCCCTGTCCCAAATTGTTTCCGAACCCATGTGCGTAAAATGCCGGGCATCGAAATACTTCATGTGCAGAAAAGTGAAATTCTCCGGACCCCAACCGAATATCGGCCTTTCTTTCCACCCGTTTATTGCACTATCCCAGGACCACAAACGGGTCTGAATCGTATCCGTGCCTTTAGAAATGTCGGTTAAGCGACTCAACCAACTGATATTTTTAACCCAGGAACTGTCTTTATTTGTCCAGGCAATACCGGCCAGACTCACAATCAGAATAATTGCGATTAAAAGTCCGATTCTTGCCTTTTTGCTCGATGCTTTAAAAATAAAAAATAATATCAAAAGCAACGCCGAGCCCAAAAGCGAAAGCATTGCCCCCCTAACCGCGGTCATCAGAAGAACCGGAACGCCCAAAATAATTACGGCGACAAAAAATCCTTTTTCCTTAATTGGCGTTTCTTTTTGCAACAGGAACAATAAAGCGAGATAAATTATAAACAAAAGATATCCCGCAAATAACGCAGGATTGCCGATTGTACCAATTACCCTCTCCCCGTGTTGCCAACCGACAAAAAAATTACCCAATTCCAATCTTTGCCCATAAGCGAAGAGAATCGAAAGAAAACCGACTAAAACGGAAATTTTCAAAACTTTCTGCCAGTCTTTTTTTGATTTAATGATACTGATTAATATCACGAAATAAACCCAAAAATGCAAAAAACTGAAAATTCCCCCCATTCTTTCTAATGAGCCCCAAAAGCTGTTGTAAAAATCTACTCCGATTATACCCATCAGAACATAGAGCACGGTAAAAACAGAGAAACCTATAAGCACCGGACTCCACTTCGGCCGATAACTCTTATCAATCAGAATCAAAACAAAATAAAATACCGCCATCAATTCCACGAGGATACGAAAAATAATCATTTTCCCGAAATGGAACGGCGATATATACTGGGAAAATATAACCAAAGGCAAAAACAGGGAAATAAAAATTCCCCATTTCAGAATTTTTACGTAAAGCGAAGAATTTTCCATATGTATTATGTATTATATTTTTATTAATTCCTATTGTCAATCAAGATAATTTGCGATAGAATAGGATGAGCGAGATGCTTAATCGGTCCGACGCAGTCGGATCTTGTCCGATCGCTCATCTTATTCGCTTGTTCGGTAAGAAATTTTTGACGAAACAATAATTGACATTTCAAACATTTCGAACATTTATCATGAAGGCCAAAAAACTAATCCTTTTACTGGGAGATGTTATTGTTTTATATGCATCCCTGATCGTCGCTTTAAGCGTACGCTATCGGGGTTTTGATTTAGAAGTCTTCAAAAGACATCTTCTTCCCTTTTCCATAATCTATGTCGTCTGGCTGATTGTTTTTTATATCCACGACCTTTACGAATTGGATATTGCCAAAAATAACGTGGAATTCTCCTCTGCCCTGGTTAGAGCTTTGATTATC
>JAUYCU010000109.1 GCA_030692145.1 bacterium | reverse complement strand
CCCGCAGCACCGTTCTTAAATAATAATTAACTAATTATGTAATTATGGAGCAACTTTTAACGCAGAATCCGTGGGTTTTAGCGGCAATAATTATCTGGTGTTTGCCGTGGAAAGGGGTGGCGCTTTGGAAAGCTGCTCGCCAAAATGATAAATGGTGGTTTGTCGTGCTTATGATAATCAACACTCTTGCGTTGCTTGAGATTCTTTACATCTTCAATTTCAGCAAAAGAAAAGCCGCCCAGTAAGCTTACTGTAAGCGGCTAAATGTTTCTAGTTTAGAACGACAAGTTCTTTTTGTGGGTTGATTCTGATAACTTTATCAAAGCCATTAGAATCAATTCGCGATGCGCATTCATGAAAAATTTTATAATCGTGAGCAGGAGCATCCTCGGAGAAAAACAAAAGTCCCTTTTCTTGTCGTATTTTCATTTCTTTCATCTTTGCGATCCCGGGTTTCTTCCAAAACCATGAATTTACGGTCTCGAGTGGCGTTATGAAGTAAAGGGCCACAACGCGAGTGGCGCCATGCTGCCTCAGCCTGCTAATAAGAAGTTTTCGTTCTCTACTTTCGCCCGTCCAAGCGTCAAGAATCAACCTAAGTCCTGTTTGCGTTGATAGCTTGCGCCTCAGCAGGCGATGCATGATTTCTTGAGCAAGGTATTGCGCTCCGGTATAGGGATTTGTGTCGACTGAACCAAAAAAGCGTAGAAGGATTTCGTCGCGGCTTACCGCAGACAGTCCGGGTTGATTTTCGATAATACGTCTGGCGTAATGGCTTTTGCCGGATCCTCGTTGGCCAATTAGTAAATAAACGGTGTTATTTTTTTCCACAAAAACCTCCTTCCTTGTAATATAATGAACTAGCTCGCATAATAGCTGTTATTTAAAGATTGGTCAAGCCTTGATTCCGACCGAGACGAGTCGAGGAAATTCCCGGAGAAGACCCGAATTTACCCCAGCAGAACGTTTACTTGTCGCCGCAGGCTTTCAGCCTGGCGCTCGCCAAGAGCGCGTCTACGGGGCATGCCTTCAAAAATTGGGGTCCCCACACCGGGGTTGCCAGCTGAATTTGCCTGAAAAGACAAAATTTCCTCCCCTTAATTATAGATATATCAATTTTAAAAATCTCTATGAGAAAAATAACGAAACCTTGCGAATCGAAAGAAAGCAAATATATTTTTTCTGAAGGGATTAATTATTTTAAAACAGGCAATATTTCTATTTGGGGAAGCGGGGACAAGAAAACCTTAGATGTTTTAAAAAGAATAAAGATTAAAGGTAAATGGTTAAATCTCGCTGCTGGCGATGGCAGATATAACTTATATTTGTTAAAAAAAGTAGATTTTGTTATTGTCTCAGACATTGATAAAGGTGCTTTAAGTAAGCTGTGGCATACCACCCCTTTAAAATATAGGCACAAACTAGATACAAAAATATTTGATATTAATAATAAGTTTCCTTTTCACGATAATTTATTTGATGGAGTTTTTTGTACTGGCGTCCTGCATCTTTTCCCCAAAAAAATATTGAGAAAAATTGTATCAGAAATTGATAGAATTTTAAAACCAAAAGGGAGGGTGATAATTGATTTTGCAACCAATATTAAAAGAACCTTACCGAATGGAAAGCTACTTGTTTTTGATAGCGAACCCCTCTATTCTTTAAGCGAAGCCAAAGAAATTCTTAAAAAGCTTTTTAAGAATTATCGAATAAAGATGTATGAATCAAAATTTGTTGAGGATGTCAAAAAATCAAATCCTCCTTACGTAATGAATTGTAAATTTATTATTTTAATAGCCGATAAAAAATAACGACTATAAATTAAGTACCCGGAAACTCTCTAAATTTTCCTCAATCCAAGTTCGAGCTTTATCCAATCCCCCCAGCTTTGTGCAGGAAAGCCGTCGAGTTTTTAAACAATAATCAATTACAAAATTATGGAACAATTTTTAACGCAAAATCCGTGGGTTTTGGCGGCGATAATTATCTGGTGTTTGCCGTGGAAAGGGGTGGCTCTTTGGAGGGCTGCTCGTCAGAATGACAAAGGGTGGTTTGTCGCGCTTTTAATAATCAACACTCTTGCATTGCTCGAGATTCTTTACATCTTCAATTTCAGCAAAAGAAAAAAGATAGAAAAAACAGTATAAATTGCTTAATTGAGAAAAACCGTCTATTGAGGCGGTTTTTTGATTTTGCTAATAGGCAAGAGAGTGGTAAGATAAAAGGAGAATCGAGATAAAAATTATAAAAGAAAGAATTAAAAAATAATCATGGAAGAATATTTTTTACCAGAAGAAAAACTGGCGGAGCAGTTTCCTAAATTATCAAATTTTGAATTAATTGGTCGGGGTGGACAGAAGCAAGTCTATAAGTGTGATTACGGAAAGAAAAAATTGGCTCTCAAGTTTATTCAGGTAGAAAATGAGGTGATGTTTGATGATACAGCATTAGACCGGGTCCATAGAGAAATAAAATTAATCAATAATCTTAAATCACCCTATCTTGTTAAAGTTGGATTAGTGGCACCTGGTTATTTTAAAAAAGATAATTCATTGTTTTATTATTATAGTGAGGAATATTTAGATGGACCGACGGTTCGGGAAATGATTTGCACACAAGTATTTGATAATAATCTTTGTTTAAAGATGTTGATTAATATAACTAGCGCGATCGAAGCTCTTTGGACGGGGGGGCGAGAAAGTGTTCATAGGGATATAAAACCAGAGAATATTATTTATAAAAAATCTGATGACATTTTCGTTTTAATTGATGCTGGTATGGTTCTAATAAAACAAGAAACATCATTGACCCCAACGGGTTATGTTGTTGGTACTTTACCTTATATGTCGCCAGAACAAATCAGTGGGAGACGTAATTTATTAGATTACAGGTCTGATTTATATGCCTTAGGATTAGTGGCGTACGAATGCATTACCGGCAAACATGCTTACATTACCGCCGGGATGAAGAAGAGTGAAATAATAAATAATATTATTAAC
This sequence comes from bacterium, assembly GCA_030692145.1. GTDB lineage: Bacteria > Patescibacteriota > Minisyncoccia > RBG-13-40-8-A > RBG-13-40-8-A > JAUYCU01. The sequence continues at coordinate 9,398 of JAUYCU010000109.1, read as the reverse complement.
TTTGTGCCCCCAATCCTTAAAGGAAAAGTGGAGCACTATTCGGAAGAGCTTTTAGATGTTGTCGATATTTTAGTTAAAAAACGTCCTCATATGCGATTTAATTCGTGTAAAAAATTATTGGAAAAATTAGCAATAATATCATATAATTAAATTAAATATGCTTTTTGCGCAAGACGGTCATCAGACATCGGAAAAAATTAAGAACGGCTTAAAAGCAGGCAGTATTGATGGAGCTATTTTGTGTCCTAGGACACATTCTTCCAAAAAATTGGTAGAGATTTTTAAAACCTACTCAAAAGAATTTCCTGGTAAAAAATTTATTCTTGATCCAAATTTTTATGTTAGCTTGTTGCTTACTGAAAAAATCGGACAGTTAGATACATACCCCTTTTTTCATCCTCGATTGCGTGGGACTAGTTTTACTGTAAAGAACATTCAGAAATACGTAAAAGAAACTATTGATTATCAATTAGGTATTGGTTTTCCCGATATAATTTCCCCGGGCGTTATTATCCCTAGCTTCACTAGTTCGTGGAGTCAGGTCGCGCTACAACTTTTTGCCGAATCATCAGATTACATTAAAAGCAAAAGAGTGAAAAATAAGCTACTTTTATGTCTTCCTGTAAGAGAAACTGCATTACGAGAAGACGAACAGCTTAGTGAATATCTTGATGCGTTAACTACCTTAGACGCAGATGGTTATTATGTTTTTATTGAACGGGCCAGGCAAGAAGCTCCGCAGTGGTCAGATTCATCAACTTTAGCTGGATTGTTGTATTTAGTTCATGCGTTGAGTAAAAATGATTATCGAATTATAGTAGGCTACGTTGATATTGTTGGTTTATTACTTAGGGCAGTTGGAGCCACGGGCATTGCGAACGGATGGTGGCGAACATTAAAACAGTTTACGGATGATAAATTTATTGAGAAGACCGGAGGGCATGGCCCAAAAGCTATATATACTTCAGCTGCTTTATTAAATTCGATTTTTATTGATTCAGAAATGCAAACGATTACGGAGGTAGGACTTAACAATGAAATTCTTTCTAAAACATCTTTTGACAGTAAGTTGGCAAGTGATCCCATAAACCAATCGTGGTCAATTGAAGAGTCAATTCTACATCACTGGGAGGTAATTAAGGCTTTTGATGAAAAAATTGACGAACAGGGGGGGGTAAACGATAAGCTCGGCGTTATTAAACAATGGATTAATGAGGCGCAAGGACTATATTCTAAGCTTCAATCTTCGGGTATAGAATTTGAACCCATAAGCGGACCCTCGCATCTTAGGGTGTGGAAAGAGGCAATAACCCTATTTGAACAAGGAGGAATATAAACATGCTTAAACAGAAAAATTTTTCCGAAGAATCATTAGTCAGAGCTTTTAAGAATGGTAATAATACTATTCGAGCCGTTGGCTTTAAAGCTAATTTATTATCTCAGATAGAGACATCGGGTGGCATTCCCGACTTAGTCGGAATTAGGATTAGTCATATTAAAATCCTTACAAAGTTTTCAAAATCCTTCCCAACACTACTTCTTACAAATGGTTACGCAAAAGTATTATCTGTGTTATCGAGAAAAACTTATCTTTCTAGGGAAAATATCTTAAAAAAAACAGGATTGAGTGTAACGCATTTTAGAAAGATTATTTCCGTGATGGAAGGTTTAAAAATAATTGAAAAAAATCAAAGAGGTGATTATAAATTTAGTAAATTATTTAATATTCCAAAAATAGAACTTCGAAGTTTTGAATTTAAGCTGCATGATTGGCGCTCTGCGTTAAGACAGTCTCTGCGATACAGAGCTTTTTCAACCCGCGTTACCGTTGTTATGCCGATTTCCAAAAAAAACGTCCTAGAACGAAACAAAAAATCTTTTCGGCGTTTTCGAATAGGGGCGGCGGTTTTTGATAAATCAACAAATCAATTTTACTTTGTAGTGAAGCCACTTCGTTGCGGTGTAATATCTAAAAAGGCCTATATTGATGTTCTGGGTAGATTAAAGTCTAATCTATACTCCTAGCCACGCCTCTATTAAGGATCTCTAAAAATCGCCATTCTCCACCCGAGCAAGACGGATTCGACAGGCTCACCGTAAACAAGTCCTAAAAATCGCCACTTCGGCGGTTTTTGTTTGCTCTTGACAAATTATTAATATAGACGTATGATGTAAGAGAAATAAAGAAAGGAGGCTTGAAATGCCACAAGTTTTTATGACGGTCGGTCCGAAACTTCACGAGAGGTTTCCTAAGGAAACCATCTGCACGCTTTTAAACGTTACTGGCCAAAAGCTGATTGCGGTCGTAGAGGAGGTATTCGAAATTCAGGGCAAGCACGATGTCGCTTTTACGGCCATCAAGGCCCTGCACACCATCAATGAAGCCCCTATTCAGATCGAAATCAAGTACACGGTTGGAGAAAACGAGTACGGCAAAGGCGAACTATTCGATCCTCCGGCAGAGCAAAGAAAATTGCTTGCCGCGAAGGTCAAAAAGCTGATGGACTTCACCTTGCCCAACTTTCCGGCCTCGGTCTGGATCAGGCCACAGCGTGAATCTTTGTTCAAAGGCATCTAGTGGACGAATCGTCCACAACGAGCCGGATCTGCGGATCCGGCTTTTTTATTTTCTCTTGACCCTTCACCTTTATTTGTAATTACTCAATAAACAGAATTTAATCAGGGAGCTTGATTTATCACATAAAGCATAAAAATGCGCGGAAAAAGGTGAAAGGGTTGACAAAATAGCGATTTGGGTGTATAATTATAGGGTAGGATAGAAATATCCTATAATTTACAAGAAAGGAGGTTCCGAATGGGAGCCTTGTCGGAAGAGTTATTCAAAGTCGGTTTGCTTTCGGAAAAACAATTCCGAGAGCAACAGGCCGAGAAGGATTTGGAAGAAGAGCAAAAGAGCAGCGCTCGAATTGCTCAACTTTCCCAGCAGAAGAAGACTGAGCTGGACGAACTCGATGAGTGCGTTACAATGCACGACTTCAAGTTCGCTGCCAAGAAAATCCTTCTCAAGGACCCTTTGAAGATCCGCGTCATCATCAACAAAGCTCATCGTTTCATCAACGAGGAGCAGGGTAGAAGGTTTATCAAGTTCTTCTACCAGGTACGGGATGTTTTAAAGAAGCTGCCAGCTGGAGCGCATGAGCAGTTTCTGGAAAAAGCGTTCCGTAAACACGGGTCGGTAATCGCGGACTAACCGTAAAATCAAAAGGAGGAAGGCCATGGAAAAGGCTTAAGACCCTGTTCGCATAGCGGGCAGGGTTTTTTATTTATGGCGGTTTTTTGATTATAGTTGACAAAAAATAGCTATAGGCATATGATATAAAAAGAAAGGAGGTATGAAATGGCAGAGAACGGTGATACCTGTAGAATTTTGGCGGAGAGACACGTATCCGACAGAATTCTCAATCGTTTTATTGAGTTGTTCTGTACTGTGTGGCCGTCAGGGCTTTTGCCGCAGGATCCTCGCGCCACCCTGCTAAGGACTTTGTTCAGAGCACAGGTTCTTGACGAGAATCATTACCTGAGCGGCCGATTCTTATTTGAATTGAAAGATGGTGATATCGAAAACATCTACCTTACCCCCATATTAACCGAACATGCAAGGCGGCGTCTTTCCGAAAGGTTTAATATGCGCGGGGATGAGGGCTTTATTCGGATTATTCACGAGATAAACGCAGGGAGGGCGCTTAGTCGTCGAGAAAGGCGTCAATATGAAGTTTATAAAGATCGGACCGCCATAAGATTTGAAAATAGGGTATATATTCTCAACGACAGCGGCGTGATAATTACTGTATTGGATGACACGATGTTCGAAAATAATAATCGAAAGAGGGGGTTCGAATGAACTCCCTTTTTGTTTTCCATCCGATTTTTTCCGCCCGAGCGAGACAAGCAGGGCGGTTTTTTGATAGAATGAATTTACGACTAAAACCTAGTTTCACGCCGAAGTTGTCCCCCAAGACAAGAGGCTTGATTTTTTTAGAGGATTTGATAAACTAAGATTGTTTTTTAAGTAATTAATTATTGATTGGATAGAAAGGAGAATATTAAAATGGCTGGACTTTTTGCTTTGAGTATCGATTCGAAAATTTATCGAGATAATTTTTTAGAGGATCTCTTTTGGGGAACATTTTATCAGCAGCATTTAGGTGAAGATTATGTCGGTCTGTCAACCTATCATTCGGAAAGAGAAGAAAAAATTAAAGTTCGAACTCACCGAGGATTGGTTCGGCCGACTTTTAGTCAGGACTTAGCCGGGCTCGAAGGAAGTGAAGGAATCGGCTATTGCGGCGCCGTCCGGGAGCCATTCTTCGTTGATTCCCGAATCGGCAAATTTAGCCTCTGCTTTTCCGGCAATGTCATTAATCGGCCGCAATTAATAGAACAGTTTAAAAATGCGGGCCACACCTTCGAACGCGGCGATGATGTCGAGACGATAGCCAAATTGATAGGCCAGGGAGAGGATATGATTGACGGCATCAAAAAAATGGCCGAAAAAATTAAAGGGGCTTATTCGCTTTTGCTTTTGACCGAAGAAGGAATTTATGCCGCTCGTTCTCCCAATGCCCATTGGCCATTGGTGATCGGTAAAAAAGAGGGAGCGGTGACAGCGGCCTCTGGCTCGGCCGGCTTTAATAATTTCGGTTTTAAATTAGATCGAGATTTGAAACCCGGTGAGATTATTTTCTTAAAAGACGGTCGCTATGAAACCAAAGAAATAATACCCATTGAGAAAATCCAGATTTGCAGCTTTCTCTGGGTTTATACCGCTTTTCCCAATGAAATATTTCAGGGCATTCCTGTTTCTTGGGTGAGAAAAAGACTGGGCGCTACCTTGGCTCGCCAGGATATTGAAAGAGGGTTAATTCCCGATATCGTTGTTCCGGTACCTGATTCCGGCCGTTTTCATGCCATTGGCTATCATCAGGAATTCTGCCGCCAAATGAATGAAGGAAAAATAAAAAGGGTGCCTTTTTATGATGAGACTCTGCTTAAATTTCCTTATGCCGGCCGGAGTTTTACTCCTCAAACTCAAGAAGCCAGAGATCAAGAGGCTCGTATCAAACTCCTTGAGGCCGGAGAAGATTACCGAGGCAAAATAGTGGTTGTCTGCGATGATTCTATTGTTCGAGGAACACAAACCCAGACGAATTTAGTTCCTAAACTAAGAGCAACCGGAATAAAAAAAATTCATTTTCGAATTTCCAATCCTGAACTTCGTTCCCACTGTCCTTGGGGAAAGACCATTAAGAAAGGGGAGACTCTGGTTTCGCGAATGCCATCAATAAAAGACAGAGTCAGGTTTTTAGGCATCGAAAGTTTAGAATATAACACCATTGAAGATTTAGTGGTAGCCATCGGTTTACCAAAAGAACAACTTTGCGTTGACTGCAGTCTGGATTTTCCCGATTAAATTGACATTTAATCCCGACCGAGACGGGCTCGCCTCGCTGAAGCCATGGCGAAGCAAGTCGTAAAAATCGCCCAAACACTTGACAAAATTTGTGGGTATGATATAATGGACAAAGAGGGTGGAACCAGGCTCCTATCTGTCGGCCAGGATATAACCTGAAACCCCTCGTAAAAAACTTGGCCGAGGAAGGCATCCTCTTCCAAACTCCTCCACCGATCGTGATGCACGCGGGAGGAGTTTTTTATTTCAATTCCGCCTGAGCGAGACAAGCCGGGCGGTTTTTTGGTAGAATGAATTTATGACTAAAAACAGAAAAATCATATTTATTGCAGGCGGAACCGGGAAAAGTTGCGTTTTTGTATCATTTATGATACGATTAAGACATAAAAATGATACGATTATATGGAGTCAAAATTCAATAAATTGAATAAAAGGCAAGAGACAATTTTGGACTTGATTGATAAGCGGTTCAAAATCTCGGTTTCCGGGATAGTTTTGGACTTGGCTCAAAAATTTCCAAGGGCATCAAGGATTACGGTTATCAGAGACTTGAATCAGTTGTTGAAATTTAATTTTATCAGTCGAATTGGTAAGGGAAGGAGCGTAGTTTATCAATTATCTAACCAGTATAATCTTTTAAAGCCGATTGACGTGGATAAATATTTCAAAATTGGACCGGATCAAAGAGAGGCAAAGAAATCTTTTGATTTTGAGATTGCCGGTATTCTGAAAAATATTTTTATCCCTGACGAAGAAAAGCATCTTGCTCAGCTTGTTTCAGAGTATCAAAAAAACATCAAAAAATTGCCGGAAATAAATTTTAAACGCGAATTTGAGCGTTTGGTTATAGAATTAAGTTGGAAATCATCTGCCATTGAAGGAAACACCTATACTCTGCTGGAAACAGAATTTTTAATTAAACACAATAAAGAAGCACAAGGTCACAAGAAGGAAGAAGCAATTATGATTTTAAACCATAAAAGAACATTGGATTATATCAGAAAAAATCTCGCGATATTTAAAAAAATAACCATTTCTAAATTGGAAGATATTCATTTTCTTTTGACTAAAGATTTAAAAATCGGCAAAGGGCTCAGAAAATCGCCAGTAGGTATTACCGGAACCGCATATCGGCCGTTGGATAATGTTTTTCAAATTCGAGAGGCATTGGAACAATCCTGTAAAATTGTTAATCAAGAAAAAAATATCTTTGCCAAAGCAATTATTTTAATGGCAATGGTTGCCTATATCCAGCCGTTTGACGATGGCAATAAAAGAACCGGTAGATTGGTGGCAAATGCAATTTTGATGGCTTATAATAATTGCCCGCTTTCTTATCGTAGTGTTAGTGAAGAAGAATACAAAAAGGCAGTTATTTTGTTTTATGAACAAAATAATATCAGCTATTTTAAAGAATTGTTTGTTGAACAACTTGAGTTTGCGGTTAAAAATTATTTTTTGACAAAATAAATTTATGGGAAACTTAAAACAACGCTTGCTTGGAGATACAGCTCGCGAAATTAAAGTAAAAGAAGGAGAAATTATAAAATCTAACGAGGAGCTTAAAGTATTGAGCTATAGAGAACGGGTAATCAACAAATTTGAAGATGGGGAGTTATAAATATGGCTCCGGGATATGATATGGAAAAAATTAAATACGCGACTGATGGACCGACATTTGAGAAGGCGGTTGGATTGTATGAGAATGGAAAAATAACGCAATTTGAAACAATAATGGACGGTTTTTCTGCGATAGTACTTGGCACTAAATCCTATCATGTTTTTGTTTCTGCTCGCCATTATGATCATGGTAGTTGTGAATGTTATCTTGGTCAAAACGATACACTCTGTAAACACATGGTAGCGGTAGCCATTCGAGCGGTTACTGGCGGTAGACTACTTACAGATGAAGATAAAAAACTCGTAAATCAGCCAATTTGCAACACTCATTTAGGGAATTTGAGCAAAGAAGAATTATCAACCGTTAAAAAAATGATTACCGTCGGCCTGCGGTATATTAAACCGTACAATGGCCCGTCGCGTATTTGGTTTTCGTACCAAAATTCACTGCAGGAAGGATGTAATCGTTTGTCGGCAATAGTATCAGAGTTGCCGGTTAGTAAGCAGACAGCAGGATTATTGGTTGAAATGCTTCTGCGACTTGATAAAAAATTAAGTGTTGGCGGCGTTGATGATTCCGACGGTACGGTTGGCAGGTTCATTGAAGAAGTTGTCGGCGTGCTTAAGGAGTATGTCAAACTTGATCCTGCATGTGCACGAGTATTTCATATGTTGAAAAATCGAGAAACTTGTTTTGGTTGGGAAGAACCTCTTATTAATTTTAATAATGGCCAGAAATAAAAAAATCATCATCGCGGTTGGGATAGTTTTGGCAATAATATGTATTGCCATTTTTATATTTTTTCATCGCTTTTCCGCGCCGCAAAGAAATGCCGAAGAAGAAACAATTACGGTTAATCTCGGCACAACTGTGACAGAATTAATTCCCAAGCTAAAAGAGCAGGGATACATCAGAAACGAAAATGCGTTTGCATTTGCGCTAGAGAGAGGGGGAGGTAAAATCGAGCCGGGTGGATATAAAATTTCAAAAAGCATGAGTGCTTGGAAAATAGCCGAAATTTTGACCAGCGAGCCATATATGAAATGGGTCGTGATTCCGGAAGGATTAAGAAAAGAGCAAATAGCGGAAATTCTTGCCGAAGAACTGAATTGGAGCGAAGAGCAAAAAAACGACTGGATAACAAAATTCACCACGATGAAATTCGACTATATTGAAGGCGTTTATTTCCCCGACACTTATCTCATACCAAAAAACGAAAGCGGACTGGAAATCGCCCAGCGCTTTATTAATAAATTCAACGAAAAATTCGCGCCTTATGCAAAAGAATTCGCAGCGCAAAATATCAAATGGACCACTGCTTTAAAAATTGCTTCACTTATCCAGCGCGAAGCAGGAAGTAAAGACGATATGCCGCTTATTGCCGGGATTATCTGGAATCGTTTGCTTCAAGAAATGAAGCTTGAGATTGATGCGACACTTCAATATGCCAGAGGTAACACAGATAATGGTTGGTGGGCACCGATTAAGGTATTAGATAAGCAAATTGATTCGCCATATAACACCTATCTTTACGCAGGACTTCCGTTGCATCCGATTTGCAATCCGGGCATCAATGCCATTGACGCGGTTTTGAATTCAACGGAAACCGAATGCATTTATTATCTTCACGACACTAATAAACAAATTCATTGCGCCGAAACTTATGAGGAACACAAAGCAAACATTGAAAAATACTTGAAATAAGAGAGACACCAGAATTTCCCTTCAAATTTTGGTTCTGAACCCAGGCAGGAAGCTCGAAAAAACTCGCCTTAATGGCGATTTTTTGATAGAATAAATTTATGAGAAAAAATTGGCACGCAATTTCATTAGAAAGGGTTTTTGCCGAGACAGAAAGTAAAAAAGATGGCCTTACCAGCTCGGAAGCAATAAAAAAACTCAAGGAATTTGGGCGAAACACCCTTCCTCAAGAAAAACCGTATTCCAAAATACGGCTGTTTTTGAGTCAGTTCAACAGTCCGTTGATGTATATTATGCTTGCGACCGTTGTTATTTCTTTTTTGTTGAAACACTATTCGGATTCTATCTTTATCATCATCGTATTGCTCATTAACACCATTGTTGGGTTTTTTCAAGAAAACAAAGCCAATCAATCACTTCTCGCATTAAGGAAAATGGTGAAAATAAGAGCGAGGGTCTGGCGAGATGACTATGAAAAAGAAATTGACAGCGAAGAATTGGTTGTTGGCGATGTGGTGTTTTTAAAAGCAGGAGATAAGGTGCCGGCAGACGGACGCATTATTGAATCAAAAAACTTAAAAATAAATGAAGCAAGCCTTACAGGAGAGTCGCAGGCAGTTGAAAAGAGGGCCAACGATGAATTTC
>JAUYCU010000059.1 GCA_030692145.1 bacterium | reverse complement strand
GACACACACTTTTTATTTTGAGGGCGGATTGGTTTCCTATATTAAGCATTTAAACAGAAACGATAAAACGATTCACGGAAATGTTTTTTATGTCGAAAGAGAGAAAGACAATATTTTGGTGGAAATTGCCGTTCAATATACTGAAGATATCGAGAGCCTGGAACTCAGTTTTGCCAACAACATTCATACAGGAGAAGGGGGAATGCATTTGACCGGATTCAGAACCGCATTAACTAGAGTTATTAATGATTACGCGCGAAAAAACGGATTTTTAAAGGAAGCGGAACAAAACTTGAGCGGAGACGATGTAAGGGAAGGTTTGACCGCCGTGGTGAGTGTAAAATTGAGAGAACCTCAATTTGAGGGTCAGACAAAGGCTAAGCTTGGTAATCCGGAGGCGAGAACCGCGGTTGAATCCGTTATTTTGGATGCTTTTGAGGAATTTTTGGAGAAAAATCCCAACGATGCGAGAGAGATTTTAGGTAAAACAATTTTATCGCAAAAAGCGAGAAGAGCGGCTAAGGCTGCCAGGGATACGGTTATTAGAAAAGGAATTCTTGAAGGAATGACTCTTCCGGGAAAGTTAGCGGATTGCATCACAAAAAATCCCGCAGAAGCGGAACTTTATATTGTTGAAGGCGATAGCGCTGGTGGCAGCGCCAAACAAGGAAGAGACAGGCACTTTCAAGCTATTTTGCCTTTGAGGGGAAAAATTCTCAATGTCGAAAGAGCAAGATTGGATAAAATTTTGGCGTCGAAAGAAGTAAGAGCGTTGATTATTGCTCTTGGCAGTGCGATTGCCGAAGAATTTGATATCAATAAATTACGTTATCAAAATATCATTATTATGACCGATGCCGATGTTGATGGTGCGCACATCAGAACTTTGCTTTTGACATTATTTTACCGCTATTTCCCGAAAATAATCGAATCGGGCTATCTTTATATTGCTCAACCCCCGCTTTTTAAAATCCAGAAAGGGAAAGACGTTGAATATGTTTATAGTGAAGAAGCAAAGAATAAGGCGGTTGAAAGAATGAAAAAAGAAAAAGGAGGAGAGGTTAATATCCAAAGATATAAGGGTTTGGGAGAAATGAATCCGGGACTGCTTTGGGAAACAACCATGGATCCTAAGCGCAGAACAATGAAAAAGGTTACTATAGGCGATGTCGAGGAATCGGACAGGATTTTCGATATTTTAATGGGAAACGATGTTTTGCCGAGAAAGAAATTTATACAGACGCATGCCAAAAGCGTGAAGAATCTGGATATATAGCACTTGACACTTGATTTTACCGGGAGTAATCTTAATTTAAGATGGCCTTTTGGCCATTTTAAAAAACATGAATATTTTTAGCAAAATCACCAATTTTTTAAAAGAGACAAGAGTCGAGATGAAGAAGGTAAATTGGCCCACTCGTAAAGAGACCATAAAATATACCTTGATTGTTATTGGGCTGAGTTTTGTTGTGGCTTTTTTCTTGGGCGGACTGGATCTTCTTTTTACGCTTTTAATCACTAAATATTTACTATAAAATAATTTTCGTTCATTAATTTTTCATTTTGCATTTTGCATTTTGAATTTGACTGAGCGAAGCGAAGGAACATGCCAAAGCAACAAATAGGTGAGGAAAAACACTGGTATGCAATTCATACTTATCCCGCATCCGAAGATACGGTTGCCCAAAATCTGAAACAAAGAATAGAGTCTATGGATATGGGCAGCAAAATTTTTAATGTTTTGGTTCCGAAAGAAAAAAAAATCAAGATAAAAAGCGGAAAAAGATACACCATAGAAGAAAAGATTTATCCCAATTATGTTTTTGTGGAAATGATTGTCACCGACGATTCATGGTATGTAGTAAGAAACACTCCTCGGGTTACCGGTTTTATCGGTGCGGGGATTACGCCGATTCCCATAGCGGAGGAAGAAATCAAAAAACTTTTAAGTAAAACAAGTATCGAAGAGGCGACATATAAAATTGAAGTCGAAGTCGGCGATGCGGTAAAGATTGTTGACGGGCCATTTAAGGATTTTGACGGGAAAATCAGCGAAGTTGACGGAGCAAAAGGAAAAGTAAAGGTGCTGGTGAGTATTTTTGGCAGAGAAACTCCAGTAGAATTGGATTTCTTACAAGTAAAGAAAATATAAATTTATGGCTAAAGAAATTAAAACAATCGTAAAAATTCAGATTCCGGCCGGGCAAGCTAATCCCGCTCCTCCTGTAGGCACCGCTTTGGGTCCGCACGGATTGAATCTTCAGGATTTTTGTTCGCGTTTCAACGAGGCCACGAAAGACAAAATGGGTAATATTATTCCTGCGGAAGTTACCGTTTATAAGGACAGGACTTTCGATTTTAAATTAAAAACTCCGCCGGCAGCCGATTTATTGAAAAAAGCCGCGGGAATCGAAAAAGGTTCGGGCGTTCCGCAAAAAGACAAAGTTGGGAAAGTTACCAGAAAGCAGATTCGGGAAATTGCCGAAACTAAAATGACCGATTTAAATGCCAATGACGTTGAAGCGGCAATGAAGATGATAGAGGGAACCGCAAAAAATATGGGAATTGAGATAGGGGGTTAATGGTTCGTATTTATTCATAAAAAGACACGCGTCGGCGCCCCAGCGTGGCGCCGCGCTCCGTCTCGCTTTCGCTCTTCCCGCTTTGCGGTAAACCATGCCCGCTCAAGCTGCGAAGGGTCTTTTTATAAATAAACACTCACAAACACAATGAACATTCTTAAACCCAAAAAATTAAAAATAGGGGATACGATTGGAATAATTGCTCCGTCGGGAGTTGTTGAAGCCAAAAGATTGGAGGCTGGTATTAAAGTATTGGAAAAATGGGGCTTCAAGGTTAAATTGGGAAAGCATATTTTCAAAAAAGTTGACGATTACAGCGCGGGAATGCCGCAAGAAAGAAGGGAAGATTTCGAAAGCATGGTCAGTAATCACGAGGTCAAAGCCATTACCTGTGCCCAAGGCGGTTAT
>JAUYCU010000018.1 GCA_030692145.1 bacterium | reverse complement strand
CGAAACTTTGAAAGAAATCGAAATTACCACTTATCGTAAAGACGGAAAATATTCCGACAAACGCCATCCCGACGAAATCAAATACGCGAAAAATATCGAGGAAGATTTGGCGCGCAGAGACTTTACGGTGAATGCCCTTGCCCTGAGCGAAGTCGAAGGGATTGCGAAAATTATCGACCCATTCGACGGCCAGAGAGATTTAAAAAATAAAATTATCAAAACCGTGGGCAAAGCCGAAGAAAGATTTGATGAAGACGCTTTAAGAATGCTAAGAGCAGCGCGTTTTGCTACTACTCTTTCCGCCCAAGGCGGACCAGCCTTGGGCTGGGAAATTGAGGCAAAAACATTTAAGGCAATTCAAAAAAACGCGGGATGGATTCAGGCGATTTCCAAAGAAAGAATCAGAGACGAAATGATTAAAATTATCGAATCCACGCAAGCAGCCGAAGGCATTGATTTACTGCAAAAAACCAATTTATTGAAATATATTTTGCCGGAATTGGAAAAAGGAGTTGGAGTGAGCCAGAACAAGCATCACATTTACGATATTTACGAGCATTCCCTGCGTTCTCTGAAAGTTACTGCGGAAAAAGATTTCGCTTTGGAAATCAGGTTTGCCGCATTATTTCACGACATCGGAAAGCCGGAAACCAAACAAGGCGAAGGCCCTGATTCCACTTTTTACAATCACGATTACGTGGGCGCGAAATTTACCGCGCGGATTTTGCAAAGACTGAAATTTCCCAATAAATTTATCGACAAAGTGGTTTTATTGGTGAGAAACCATATGTTTGTATCCGACCCGGAAAGGTTGACCGAAGCAGGCGCAAGAAGATTGATTGCCAGGGTAGGCAAGGAAAATATTCCCGATTTGATTAATTTGAGAGTTGCCGACAGGTTGGGTATGGGCAGGCCAAAAGAAAAGCCGTACAGATTGCGTACTATCGAATATATGATTGAAAAAGTTTCCAAAGATCCGATTTCGGCAAAAATGCTGAAAATCAACGGCACAGAAATCATGAAACTTTTAAAAATCGAACCAGGTCCGAAAGTCGGCGCTATTTTGGACGTGTTGCTATCGGAAATTATCGAAGAACCGAAAAAGAACGATAAGAAAAAACTGGAAAAACGGGTTAAGGAACTGGATAAAGAAGATTTGGAAAACCTGCGCGAACTAGCCAAAGGGAAAATCGAAGAAAAAAAAGAAGAAGAAGATTTAAAAATCCGCGAAAAGCATTGGATAAAGTAAATTAAAAACTAAAAATGAAAAATGAAAAACGCGATTGATATTTATTCTTCCGGAAAGGCGGTTTTTCGAGGAAAGGAATTTCAATGCGCAATCGGGAAAAACGGAATTACGAATAATAAAAAAGAAGGAGATGGAAAAACGCCAGCAGGGTGTTTTGAAATGAGAAAAGTTCTTTATCGTAAAGACAAAATTGAAAAACCGCAAACAGATTTATTGGTTGAAGAAATTCAGGAAAATGACGCATGGTGTGATGATGTCAATGACAAAAATTACAACCAGCAAATAAAATTGCCGTATGGCGCGAGCCATGAAAAACTGTGGCGCGATGACGAAATTTATGATATTGTTGTCGTGTTGGGATATAATGATAATCCAGTTATTTCGGGAAAGGGCAGTGCGATATTCATGCATATAGCGAGAAAGAATTATTCTCCAACCGCGGGTTGTGTTGCGTTCAATAAAAAGGATTTGCTGGAAATTTTAAAGAATTGTGATAAAAACACATTGGTTTGTATTAAAAACTGATTAACGGGCTGTAGTGTAGTGGTAGCACGAGTCCTTCGGGAGGATTTAGCCCCGGTTCAAGTCCGGGCAGCCCGATTAAAAAAGAGCTGACAGAAACCCTGTTAGCTATTTTAGCTGTTTTTATTTGTCCACGGTTTGTGTATAAACACATACATAAAAATACTGCACTTGACTTTATCTTTATTAAGTTGTAAGGTATATTGTTAGGATAGTATGTTAAATTTGATCTTTTAAAACGAGAAAAACCCTAGAGAAGGAGTCAAAAATGAGCAACATCTGCATGATTGATGGGCCGGGTTTGTTTAAAATAACCTCGGCCGGGTTCACCTATAGTAGTATGGGATTACTATACAAATTGACTACAGGAGGTAAATAGAATCATGAAAATCCTTCTAATTGATCCGCCGTTCCAGAGGTTTATGGGATATTATCGATTCTATTTTCCTCTGGGACTGACCTATCTGGCAGCCGTTCTCAGGCAGGCGGGACATGAGGTTCTGATCTACGACGCAGAACACGACCCAAAATGTTACAGTCTTTCCATGAAGGCAACTGCGTTTTCTCATCGTCACTATCTTGAAGCTTTGCAGAATAACGCTCACTACATCTGGCAGGAATATCTTAATATTCTAGAGAAGTTTATGCCGGACATCGTTGGTATCTCCTTTCTGACACCTAAGGTTGGTTCTGCGCTCAAGCTAGCACAACTCACCAAACAACATCGTAGTGACATTATTGTCGTCGCTGGCGGAGAACATGTTACCGTCAGACCTCAGGATGCTTTAGGCAAAAATGTTGACTATGTGGTTTGCGGCGAGGGCGAACAGAGCATTTCTACCCTAGTACAACAGATTAGCGAAGGAAAACAGGCACCAGCGGTTATTAAAAGCCAACTAATCGAGGCGTTGGACACTATACCGTTGCCAGCACTAGATTGCTTGCACGCCGACTCCTATCGTCCCACTGACATGGGTTTACTGATTTCAGCAAGAGGTTGTCCGTTTAATTGCGGATTCTGCGCTCTTTCCGTAGTTTGGGGATGTAGGGTTAGGTATCATTCGGTCAGTCGAGTTATACAGGAAATCGTCCTTCGCAAAGATCGCTACGGAACGGAATATTTCTCTTTTCGCAACGGCACCTTCACATTGAATCAAAGGCGAGTTGCAGGCATTTGCCAGCTATTAATCGAAAGACAGCTTCGGGTAAAGTGGGAATGTCTTACGCGCGTGGGTCATTTCAATGACGCATTGCTTGAATTGATGAAAGCAGCGGGATGTGATCGGATCCGTATCGGAATAGAATCGGGTAGTCCAAGAATCCTACACTATATGAATAAGAACATCACGCTAACTCAAATCCGCGAGTCGGCCGAAATGCTGCATCGTAACGGTATTGTCTGGTCAGCCTACTTTATGCTCGGCGTACCCGTTGAGACAGAGGAGAGCATCCAAGAGACCCTAGCCTTGATTCGGGAAATAGAACCTCCTTTTGTGACTTTAGCGCGGTTCTCTCCGTTACCTGGAACGCCCATGTACAAGGAAGTTGTGGAATGCGGTTTACTAGACGAAAATACCACCGACTGGAGTTGGGCCGCCAACCAATCAATGGACCGGGCGTTCGTAAAAGACATGAATCAGGCGAGATTCTTGAGCCTAATGCATGAAGCTTCACAGTTTGTTGAAGAATACAATAAAAAGCATGAAGCTGTTCATGCTGACATTCGTCTCAAAACATAGTTATGGGGGGTCCATTCACCGGATCCCCCTCTTTTTATACCTCTTTTTCTGATATAATAAGATTAAGCTTATGAACACAATAAATAACCGTAGAGTATTAATATTGGGCAGCACAGGCTTTTTGGGCTCTGTTCTAGTTGAGCTTGTTCCAGAAAAAATCGAGCTTTGGTTAGCTTATAGGGATAAGCCAATTGAAGCTGGTGGTTTTAAGCCGATAAAAATCAACCTCTTAGATTACAAGTCTCTAGAAAAAAATTTGAATAAAATAAAGCCCAACACTATAATCCATGTAGCCCGAATTGATCCAGATGATGAAAATCCGAAAAGAGCGAAAGAAGCCATGGAACAATTAGTTGAATCAATTAAACTAATAGGTGCAAAATTGATCTATATTTCTTCGGATGCGGTATTTGATGGAACAAAAGGAAACTACAAGGAGGAGGATGAAGCCAATCCAATAACGGATTACGGCAGGGCAAAATTGGTTGCCGAAACCGTAATTAGGGAAAATTTAAAGAATTTTATTATCATTCGAACAAGTTATATATACGGTAAAAGCGCCGCCGACTGGGACAAAAGAACAACTAAGTTATTAAATCAGATTAAACAGAGCGAGACGGTTCAACGATTTGGAGATATGTATCGTTCGCCAATTCAGGTAGCTGACTTAGCTGGGGCAATTTGGCGGCTGATTGAAAAAGATTTTAATGGAATAATTCACGTAGCCGGTAAAAGGAGAAATATTTACGAATTCAGCAGAGAACTTATTAAAGAAATGGGGATGGATACAAATCTTATCAAGCCAGATTCTTTGGCTGGTAAAAATTTAAATATTGCACCAGACACCTCACTTAATACGGATCTATTCTCAAAAATTATAAAATAGCCATAAAGAAAATCACCTCGGGATCCCGTTTGAGGGACAAGTCCGGGCAGCCCGATTAAAAAAGAGCTGACAGGGTTTCTGTCAGTTCTTTTGTTTTATCTTTTCTTCTGCTTCGTCGTCGTATGATCGATAATTGACTGTGAGTTCTTCTCCTTCCTTAATTTTTCTTTTCGTCACGATTATCTCGCCGTCTTTGTCAATCGTAAGGTTGGGGTTTTTGGAATGGTTTAAAAACTGAACAATACAAAAGGTCTGTATGCATTGTACTGGAATCCAGTAAGCTCCATCACTAAATACATACAGTTCTCTAATCATCTGCAATACGTTTGGATGAATCTTTGTTAACTCCTTTTTGCTGAATGGAATCCATTTTATGTCTTCGGGTTCTTGAAAAGGATCAATTCCAGCCGGAATGTCTCTGATTGTAAATACGCCAACTCCGGAAATTTTTGAAGGCATTAACCCGCAATAAACGTGTTTTCTCATCTGTCTCAGTAATTGTTTCTTTTGGTCCAGTATTTGTTTTTTATTCAACTCCACCTCCTCGAAAGGACTGATAACAATATGGCGCTTAATCATTATTTTGTCAATCATTTTATTGACAATTCCCTCATTTACTGCTATGTTTTTTCTGCACCTTGAAACAATAAAAAGGAGAGGAAAATGCCGGAAGAAAAATTCGAAGAAAAACTGTTTTTGAAAACGGAAAAATACGGAGATTTCGCGCCTGTCTTATTGCGGATTGAAATCGACAAATTAACCATTTCGGCGCGCATTAGTGAAGATAAAGAACCCGACCCCGCAAGTCTGCAACTCATCAGAGATATTGATGATTTTCTACACAAAATAGGAACGCATAAACCATCAAAAGAATGCGACAATCCGGAAAAAATCGTACTTTTCCTTAGATATCTTTAAATTCGAAAGAAGAGCCCAAGCAAAGCGGGCTCTTTTCTTACATTTTAATATAATGCTATAATATTTGTAATCTTTCGTAATCATTATGAATATTATGCTGGTTTCGGTTACGGAAAGAACGCGGGAAATCGGTTTAAGAAAAGCAGTTGGTGCGAGAAACAAAGATATTATGAATCAATTTTTGATTGAATCCGTGACCCTGACTCTTTTCGGAGGAATTATCGGATTTATTGGCGGAATTTCTTTTTCTTTGGCAACTTCCGTTATTTTAAGTAAAGTATTAAGCATAAACTGGGCATTCAGCATTCCTTTTGGCGCGGTTGTTTTGGCTTTTGGCGTGGCAACGATTATCGGTTTGGTTTTCGGCATCTATCCTGCCAGAAAAGCTTCCCGATTAAACCCGATTGAAGCATTGAGACACGAATAACGGGCCTGTGGTATAGTGGTAGAACACGGCATTCGCATTGCCGGGACGGCAGTTCGATTCTGCCCAGGTCCATATGAAAATAGTTTTAATCGGAGGGTATCCAAAAGGCTTTAAAGAACCATTTCATATAAAAACAAGATCTGGGAGAGTTTTACATAAAATTACAGATGATTTAAATATTAAACCGGAATTCTTTGATTTATGGAAAAATAAAGAAGAAGAGGATGCAAGGGTTCTTTCCGATAAGACAATATCAATGCTAAAAAAATTAATCACAAGTGATTATAGGTTAGTAGCATTAGGTAGATACATAGAAGAGGTCCTTATAAAAAATAGTTTAATATGCGAATATTTGCCTCATCCCGCAAGCAGAGATAAAAAAAATTTGTTGCAGTTGCGAAACGGACTAAGGAAATATAAAGTAAAATAATGGGCACGGGCGGATCCGCCTCGGGCGGAGGTTCTGTCCATGTCCGCATTGACAATTTTTTATCGTGCAGACACGAGTAATCGCGAATGAGTAGCGACCCAAGTGCATAAAATCGTAAACAAAAAAAACAACGACTTTTTCGGTCGCTGTTTTTGTTTTTACACAGCTATATATTTTGCATAATTTTGTAGTCGGTATGTCTAAGTATAAAAAATGGAGCCCTTGCAAGGCAAGGGCTCCCCGATGTTCAAAGAACCAAAGAACTGGAGATGAGCGACTAAGTACCTAAGCGCTAAATTAGTCGCAGAAGCAGAGCAGGCAATAGTGGTCGCGCCAGACGTACTCGAAGTATCCGAGGTCGAAGTACCAGTCTCCGTCCGAGTACCGATCCACGTACGGCACCCTGTGGTAGCCGACGGCATCTTTCCAGAGAGCTTCCTTCTCGTCGAAGGAAAGATACCAGTAGCCTTTTGGTAGATCTTCTCGCTTCTGTTCGAAGACGAGCGAGGCGCCCTGGGCTCCGGTCAGAACTGCGTTCTGGCTCTTGAGAAACGCCAGACACTCCTCGGACGTGGTCGTGCCGGAAACGATCTGCTTGAAAACCTTCACATGGAGTTTTCGGCCGGGCACGAGTTTCGTCGTGGCCTTGGCGAAGTTCTTGTCGGTGGTGGCGTCGTTCCAGTAGTAGAACTTTTTACGGTTCTCTTTTTCGAACGAGGCCAGCCGGGTGCTGTGGACGTAGTCGTCCGGCACCGTGGTGATGCCGAGGTCCTTGAACAGACCGAACTTCTCCGATCCTTTCGGGAGTAGGGCCGTGGCCAACGCTTTTTTCAAAGCTCCCTGGCCATTAGTCCATTTCTCACCGACTTCTTGTCCAAGCTCATCGGGCCGAGGCAGTTGCCGTAGCACGCCGGCTTGAAACTCCACATACCATCCCGGAAAGGCTGTTCCACTCATTGTGGTTGCTCCTTTTTTTGTAAAGTGCAGATTCCTTACGGAATTGCATACCTTTTTAAAGGTACACCATAAGCATACACCAAAACCTAAATTCTGTCAAGGTTTTTATGTTTAATTTCAAATCTAAGATATAACACTTAATACTTATCTAATACACGCTTTTTATTTCAGAATTGATTTCTTTTTTGGTAGAATAGAATCAAGGAGGGAAAAATGGAAAAATTAGAGTTTTTGAAAGTTTTTTTAAAAGAGCACAGTGATCAGTCAAGTCATTCCTTTGAGGAAGACGAAACGGCATGTAATGCGGTTGAGCAGTTTGCCAATGCTTTTTTGGTCGGTAACAATGGGAATGCCGAAGAGGTTCTGTGCAATTGTCTCGGTGATTCGAGGGTTTCAATCAGGTTTTTAGCTCTTTGCGCTCTTTTAAAGGCTCGGAAACTCGGAAGAGAATTACAGACAAAGACATTACAGGGATTGGAGAAAATCGAAAAAAGCAAGAATTATCATGATTTGGTGGTTTTGAGGACGGTCGAGAAAAAATTCCGAGCAGAAAGCCAGATGTAAAAAAGGAGATATCTGATATCTCCTTTTTGAATCGCTATTTTGATTAAATTTTGATATTATTGTTTTATGATAAAAATAGATTTTTCGAAAAAAATTTATCCGAGCCTGACTGGAGCAACAAATTCAGATTGGCAGAGTAAGCTTCGGGAAATCGAAGATTCCAAAATTACGGAAATTGCGGTATTTTTAAGTTTATTCGACAAAAAAGAACGCGACCATCTTTATAAATTTCTTCTGAAGTCGTCGATTAAAAAGGTCCCTCTGGTTCATCTGAGAGACGATTCCGACAGCGAAGATGTCGAATTTTTCGTAAAAAATTTCGAAACAAAATGTTTTAATATCCATGAGGGATTTTTCGAATTTTTGGATAAATGGAATGGACATTGGGATAAAATTTATCTGGAAATGAATTACAACAATGAAATTCCCAAAGATGTCGATGTAGAAAAAATTGCCGGTTTTTGTATCGATTTTTCACATTTAAAGACCGCTATTGCCAGAGGGAGCAAAGAAGCGAATTATATTTTATCGAGAAAAGGAAAAATGAAGATTGCTTGCAATCATCTTAATGGTTATGATTCCGTAAACAATGAAGACAAGCATAACGTTACCGACTTGAAAGACTTCGATTATCTGACTACGTTGCCGAAATATGTTTTTGGAGAAATTATCGCAATCGAAACTTACAACAGCATAGAAGAGCAGTTGAAATTTAAAGAATATCTGGTAAAATTATTGAATAAGTATTTCGAAAGCGATTAATTCGACATGAAAATCAGCGTAAAAGTAAAACTGCGCTCGAAAGAAGAAAAAATCGAAAAAATCGACGATTATAATTTTGTGGTTTATACAAAGGAATTGCCGGTCGAGGGCAAGGCAAATGAGTCAATAACCGGAATTTTAGCCGAATATTTTAATGTTGCGCCCATGAATGTAAAAATTGTCTCTGGCCATAATTCGAAACGCAAAATTATAGAAATCGAGTAGAGATTACCCCCCTTTAAACAATCAAGCGCTTGACCCGCCCAATAACGTTCGGGGCAAGCTTGATTTTTTATTTTGAGGTGCTAAAATTAACTCTAAACTTAAATCAAGTAGATGAAAGTTATCATCTTGGCCGGCGGTAAAACCAATCTGCCGGGAAAATTGGAAAATATCCCCAAGTCCTTAATTGAAATAAAAGGGAGGCCACTTTTGGAATACCAGCTGGATTTATTGAAAAAATACGGTTTTGACGATATTTGTCTGACTTTATTCTATAAAGCGGACGAGATTTTGAAGTACTTGAAGAAAAAAGATCCCAAAGGAAGTATTTCGGGTAAAAAGGGTAAAATCGCCGGAATCGAGTATGTTATTGATTCCAAGGCATTGGGCACCGGCGGAGCAATCAGGAATGCCGCTCACGGAATCAAAAAGGATTTTCTTGTAATTAATGGTGATACTTTATCGAATTTCAATATTTCCGAATTCGTTAAATTTTACAAAAAGAATATTTCCGAGCCGAGATTTTTTCCATCGTCTCAATTTTTGAAGACCCATACCCCGCACATTCTCCCTCTGGAAATTTCGCCTTTAAGAAAGAGAGTTTCTTACGAAGATATTTTGGGGGCGATGACCGTATTTTACACTCAAGATTCTTCGGAATATGGTTTAGTCAAAGTTAAAAACGATCGGGTTGTCGAATTTGAGGAAAAATCCGACTATCAGTATTCGGGCTACGTGAATGCGGGGTTTTATATTCTTTCTCCGCAAGTCTTCGAAACAAAGGCCTTTAAATCTCAGAAAAAGGGAACTGCTTTTCCTGTTGAAAAAATTGTTTTTCCCGAATTGGCGAAAAACAGCCAATTATTAGGATATGTACATCGAGGATTATGGACAGACATTGGTAGCGAAGAAGGAATGAAAATCGCGGAAAATATCGTTGATAATTTAAATGAGAAAGAATAATAAAATTTAAAAACCAACGAAATTTTCTACAACCACGAAGTCGGCTACATTGATAAAATAACAATTGATGTCGCCGCTTCTATATCTCGCCCCGAAAACACTGTTTATTGGTTGATTTTTATCGTTGAGATTCGGGGCTGCGATATGGTTTCCGAAAATTTGTTGGTTTTTATTAATTTATTTATGAGGGAGAAAAAAGATTTAGGGGATTTGGGAGAAAAAATTGCGGAAAAGTTTTTAAAAGACAAAGGATATAAAATCCTGGATAAGAATTTCCGCTACAGTAATTTCGGGGAATTGGACATTATTGCTTCTAAAGACAATCCTTCCTCCGCTAAAGCTGCCTCCTTCGCCGAAGTAGCTTCGGCTACGAAGGTCGAGTCGGCGGGCAAGAATGTCGTTTTTTTTGAGGTAAAAACCAGAAAAATGGTCGGACTGTCGGATTTTTTACCCGAAGACAATATAACTCGAGACAAGCAGAAAAAATTGATTAAACTGGCTGAAATTTATTTAAGTAAAAATAAGATTAACGATGTTTCTTGGCAAATCGATATTTTGGCAATCGAGGTTTATCGCGATGGAAGTTATGATATTCGACATACAGAAAATGCTATTGGAAATATGTGGTAATTGAATAAGTCGAGATACATAGGTAGCGCTGAAAAATTTGACAAATTATAGAAATAAGAGTATAACAAAGATATATAGAAATAGATGGAAATTAATTCCGACGCAAGGTCGGAACGAAATTGATAGAAATAAGTTGTTCTTTATGGCACTTTAAATATAGATTCGATTAGATTCAGTTCTTTTTATTGCGCTTTGCGCTTATCAATATACGCAGGTTTATCCTGTAAAATCCGAAGGCTAAGCCCGCCTACGCATTCCACCTTCGCCGAGGCTTCGGCGGACAAGAAAGCTACGGCGGACGAAGGAGGATAGAATGAAAAGCTTAAAGACCGTTTTGATTGTTTTCGCGCTTTTGGTCGTTTCTTTGTTGGTTTCCGTCTGCGGTACCATTACCGGTCCCGATCCACCGCCACCACCACCGCCGCCGGAAAAAACTTACACCTTGCAAGTTCAGTACATCAGAACGTTTCTCAATCCGGAGACAAGCACATTGACACCCTTCCTTTCCTTGTTTGATTTGTCGGGAAGTCGTTCGAGCATTCCCTTGAATAAAATTGACGATCCACCATTTCATTTTAATGGTGAGCTTGCCGGTGTTAAGGTTCGTGCCGATTATTATTTTCAATGTTATGATGGGGGCAGATATGACGGCTCGGATGTAAGCTCGAGCATGGTGGGTGACATTTTTATTGTCACCGTAAAAGAAACAGGGTTCACAGCAGAGCTTAAAGATATCCGGCCATATAATCTACCAACCAATCCTAATCCCGGACCAAAGGCAAAAGCAGCTTTTCTCCAGCTAACCGCAGAAGGAACAATCATTTCCAATGCACAAAGTTCCAATCGATAACGGACACAGAGGAGCTCTCAACAGAGACTCCTCTTTTTTTATTCTGAAATTTTGTTATAATTAAAATATAGACAACGTTGATAAAGAAATAAAACACAAACATATGTTCAACCCTTATTTCAAAAAGGATAATTATTGGAACATGCGTAAATTAATTTTGCTTTGTTTTGTTTTTGGCGCGTTGTTTTTTATTTTACCAAAAACTGCTCAAGCTATACTTTGCGGCCCTGATTGGATGTTGTTCGATGTTGATATGCTTTCAATCTCTGTTTCCGGGAACGAACTTATTATTGCAGGAACACTAGAAAATGGAACATGTACGCAGCATTGCGGAACCGTAGAAATTCCCAATGGCATATGGGGGGTTGCAGACCCGCTTGGGTATCTTCAATACCAAATCGATAATACCAGCTATACGGGATGGATTAATTTGGAATATGGGAACACATTTATTCCACCAGGTCAGTGGTTTCAATTGTCACCTGCAAGTCCGGCTTCACCAATATGCTCGGTCGAAAGCACAAGGATTACGCCTGCTGCTTATATGTTCGATACTGGGCTTACCCGGATTCCGCTTACGGGAACGCAGTTAAATCCTGGTACGCATGTACTTTATTTAAGGCAATATTTTGATATTGATCAGAATGGTTACGAGGGGTTTGAATACAGTATTCCTTCTGCTGGGTTTGATTTTACGCTTTCTCCAAGTCCGAATTCCGGAATATCGCGCATGGGTGCTTCAATAAATTCGACAATCACGGTTACGAAAACCGTAGGCACGGCATCGGCAGTGAGTTTTTCCGCAGTATCATCACCCTCTGGCCCAACAGCTACTTTTTCTCCATCATCATGTACGCCAAGTATTAGCACCTGCACTACGACAATGACGATTAATCCCAATGGTTCGTCAGATGGTACGTACACGATTACTGTTTCCGGAACAACAGGTTTAACCACGCGCGCAACAACTTTTACTTTGCAGATTTCCAATAATCCGGTTGATATTTTGATTCGGCAAGGAGGTACCACTAATCCATTTTCCAACGGGCCGATTACGATTAATCCCGGAACTGACGTAGAATTGCAATGGTTTACAAGCGGCGTTGATTCTTGCTCTTCTTACGCAGATCCAGATAATGGTTCATGGATTGATGCTGATTCGGTACCTCTTTCTGGGAATAGGAACATAGCAGCTCTTACCGGAAGTACAAATTTTACACTCAAATGTAGTACTGCTTATTATTACACAGGTACTTATGAAACGGAAATAGGAGAATGTAGTCTTCTCGAACAAAACTACGCTTTCAGAATCTATAATACAGTTGGTGACGGTATATCATATCGTATTAACGGAGGAGTTTGGACCAATCTGACACAGGGGAGCCAATGGACACAAACTTCCGGTTTCTGTGCCGATGGTTGTGTTGAGGGTGTTTGCGTGAATATTTATCAAATTGATTTTTTTACACCTAATCTTGCCGTGGGAAGCTACACCTTAGAATTAAGATACAGGGTATATGATACGAGATTCAAAACAACGGCCTACGAGCAGGGTCCGTTAATAAATTTCACTGTCAGTGAATATTCAGATACAGTGACGGCAAACGTCAATCATGCTCCTGATGTTCCTACTTTGATTAGTCCTGCCAATGGTTCGTATGTTAATGCAGCAGCTCCCGATCCTACGTTCTCGGCCACCGTCACCGATAGCGATATCGGACAAACAATCAGGGCAAACTTCGAAGTTACCGGATTCGGAACCGGAAACGGAGGCTATGTCACTACTTCCGGAACCAGTTCCTGGGGACCAATAGCAGGAATTCTTGACGACACATATATCTGGCGCGCCTATGCCGAAGATAGCCCTGGAGCAACCAGCTCATGGTCCGAATACTGGTCATTCACCAAGGACACGGTTTTGCCCATAGTGGTAATCGATCAAGAGAACGGAAATTCCGGCGATACAAATATTACAGTGGGTCTTAGCGAGGACGATGATCGGAGCGGCATTGCCGAAGGAGATGTTGATGTTGGCTGGAGATTAATTGATAGTCCAACCTGGGGAGCTTGGGTTGATACGGATTTACCCAACAACGGTTCGACAATTGATGATTTTATATATCTTGGCGTAAGAGGTTACGAATATCAATTTCGATACAGAGCAAAAGACAATGCGGGAAATTGGTCTGATTATTCCACCGATGGAATGGTTGTTGTTCCTTTTAATTTTAAACCTACAGTAACTAATTTAAATATAAGCATTCCTGACTTCTGCTCCACTTCCCCGGCATATTTCTTCTCCTGGATATATTCGGATACAGACGGAGATACGGAAAGGGAATTCAATATTCAGGTTGATGACAGCGGAGCCACATTCCCATCACCTGAAATAAACAGAACATATTCCGGCCTGTCTAATCCCAGTCCCACAACCAACAATCAGGCAGCAATAGTATTGCTCAACCCTCAAGCCGATTATCTTTCGTATAACCGAATATATAATTGGAGAGTAAGAGTGTATGATATTAATGGCCTTGATTCCGGTTGGGTAAACGGCACTGCCTTCAATGCTCCCACCCACCGTTCACCTGCCTGTAACTTTACCTGGTCACCAATAAGTCCCAACCCCGGAGAAAGCACCATCTTCACGGATTCATCAAACTGCTATGATATTAGCGGAAATTCAACCCCCTGCACCAACTGGAATTGGACATTCACCGATGGAAACCCGGCAACATCAACACAACAAAATTTAATTACTCAATTTACGACAAGCGGCACCAAAGACGTCATCCTACAAGTCACCGATTCATTCGGTTCGCAATGTTCAATTACCAGGCAAGTGATTGTCAGTTTGCCGCTGCCGAGTAAATGGAAAGAAATTAGGCCGTGGTAAGCTAATCTCTAAATCCTAATTTCTAATCTCTAAATAAGAGCTAAGTTCAATTAAAATTTGACAAGTGAATTTTAAAATAATACGATTAAATTTAATGATTAATGGTCCGCTCTGTGCGGGCCTCTTATTAAAATAATATGGATCAAAAACAATTTTTACTGGCAATGAATCAAATTGCCGAAGAAAAAGGAATTTCACAAGAACAGATTATCGAAACACTGGAAATGGCGATTGCTGCCGCTTACAAAAAAGATTACGGTAAAAGGGGTCAAAACATTAAAGTTCACTTTGATCCGAAAACCGGACAAATCGAAGTTTACCAGGTTTTTTTGGTTGTTAATAAGGACATGCTAAGACCAGAAGAAGAAATAATAGGTGAAGAAACAATTGAAGAAAACGAAGAACCGGATGAAGACAAAAAAATAAGATTTAATCCCTATAAACACATGATGGTTGAGGAGGCACAGAAAATCAAAAAAGGAGTCAAGCCGGAAGAAGAAGTACAGGTTAAGCTCGAAACACACACCGATTACGGAAGAATCGCGGCCCAAACCGCAAAACAAGTGATTGTTCAGCGTTTGCGTGAAGCTGAGCGAGATGTGATTTTCAATGAATATAGCGGCAAAGAAGGAGAGGTTGTCAGTGCAATCGTGCAAAGAATAGAGGGGAAAAATATTTTTATGGATATCGGAAAGGTGAGCGGAATTCTTTTTCCCGAAGAACAAATTCCCGGAGAAAGATTTTTCTTCGGTCAAAGGCTGAGGGTTTATATCCTGAAAGTAGAAAAAACTCCGAAAGGAGCAAATATTGTTCTTTCTCGGGCATACCCGAAATTGGTGAGTCGTCTTTTTGCGATTGAGGTGCCGGAAATTTCCACCGGAGTTGTACAGATAAAATCGATTGCCAGAGAACCGGGCTCAAGAACAAAAATAGCGGTTTATACCGAAGAAGAAGGAGTTGATCCGGTTGGTTCTTGCGTCGGACAAAAAGGCAGCAGGGTTCAAACGGTAATTAATGAACTGGGGGGAGAAAAAATAGATATTATTCAATGGAATGAAAATATGAGTAAATATATTGCTAATGCTTTGTCCCCGGCTAAGGTACTGGATGTTGAAATCGATGAAAATAAAAGAAATGCCGCAGCGATTGTTCCCGAAGACCAGTTGTCTTTGGCAATCGGGCAAAGAGGTCAGAATGTAAGATTGGCGGCAAAATTAACCGGTTGGAAAATCGACATTAAGAGCGATAAAATGATTGAAGAAGAGAGAAAAAACGAAAAGAAAGCCAAGAAGGAAGAAAAAAAAGAAAAAGAAGAAAAAGAGGTTACAGGAGAGAAGGAAGAAAAAAAGGAAAAAAAAGCAAAAAAGACTAAAACGAAAAAAAAAGAAGTCCCGCCCGCTAGCGGGATCCCGCCCGAAGGCGGGAAAAAATCAGATGAAAAAGAGGACGATAAAAAAAGTTAGAGCGATTATCTACGATATTAAAAACGGAGAATTCTATTTTTTAATCCTGCGCAGAATATTACGCTGGAAGGGATGGGAAATGCTTAAAGAAACACTCGAAAAAAAAGAAACGTCGTTTGAAGCATTAAAAAGAGGGATTAAAGAAGAAACGAAATTAAAAAATTTCGAAATTATTAAAAGCTTAGACAAAGAAGAAAAATGGACTTTTAGGGGTATCAATTATTCTATCGTAGATACGTTTTTGGTTCGGGCCGATATGAGTCAAAAAATATCATTAAAACAAGAAATCGTCGAGCACGATAAATACGAATGGGTGGACAGAGAAACGGCAATCAAGAAATTGACCTGGCCAAAAACCAAAAAATTATTGGAAAAACTGGAAATTAATGGAAAATAACCAAAAACAAAATATCATATCGGAAATTCCGGTTGAATTGGCGGGATACAAAGGTATAAAAGTAAAAAAGAACGAAGCGAAGATAGAAAAAAAAGAAGTGGAAAACTCGTTGGACTATTTGAAAAAATCCCGAGCGAAAACCATTACCGTAAATAAACCGGCAGAGAAAGGAAATCGCGTGGAAGTCGATTTCGAGGTTCGTCACGGAGGGGTAAAAATAGAAAACGGAACCAGCAAGAATCATCCGTTAATTTTGGGAGAGGGAAGATTTTTACCGGGGTTCGAAAAAGAATTGGAAGAAATGTCGGCAGGCGAGGAAAAAGATTTTTCCATAAAAGTTCCGACAGATTGGCCGGACAAAAGAATAGCGGATAAAAATCTTGACTTTAGAGTGAGGATGAATCTGGTTCAGGAAAGACAAATTCCGGAATTGAACGATGAATTTGCCAAATCATTGGGAAGGTTCGAATCGCTTGAAGCTTTGAGAAAAAATACATCCGATGGACTATTGGAAGAAAAAGAAACAAAAGAGAAACAAAGAATCAGAATAGAACTGATTGAAAAAGTAGCCAAAGATTCGAAAATCGAAGTCCCGGACAATTTAATTGAGGAAGAATTGGAAAGAATGATAAATGAATTTAAGTTTAGCATCACTGGGTTCGGGCTGGATTTCGAAAAATACTTACAGGAAATCAATAAAACCGTTGACGAGCTGAAGAAGGAATGGAAAAAACAAGCCGAAAAAAGAGTGCGCGTGGCAATATGTTTGAAAGCGATTGCGGAAAAAGAAAAAATAGAGGTCAGTGACGAAGAAGCGGAAAATAAAATTAAAGAAGAGCTTAAAAATTATCCCGACATTGAAGAAGCGAGAAAAAACATTGACCCGGAAAGATTTAAAGATTATACTAAAGAAGTGCTTAGGAACGAAAAAGTGTTGGGGTTATTGGAAAAAGAAGCAAAAATAATATGAATTTAATACCAACAGTAATCGAAAAATCGCAGTACGGCGAGCGGGCTTACGATATTTATTCCCGCTTACTTAAAGAAAGGATTATTTTTTTGGGCGGAGTGATTGACGATAACGTGGCTAACAGCGTCATTGCCCAGCTTTTGTTTTTGGAAAACAGCGATCCTAAAAAAGATATCACGATTTATATCAACAGTCCGGGTGGAGGCGTTACAAGCACAATGGCGATTTACGATACGATGCAGTTCGTAAAATCGGATATTTCCACTTGGTGTGTGGGAATGGCCGCATCGGGAGCCGCGGTAATTTTGGCGGCCGGAGCAAAAGGAAAAAGATTTGCCCTTCCCAATTCCGAGGTGATGATTCATCAGGTAATGGGTGAAGCAGGAGGTCAGGCATCGGATATCGAAATTTCTGCCAAGCATATTTTGAAAATCAAACAGAGATTGAATAAAATTCTGGCCAAAAATACCGGCCAGAACGTGACTAAAATCGAAAAAGACAGCGACAGAGATTATTATATGTCTTCGGAAGAGGCGAAAGATTATGGTTTGATCGATAAGATTTTGGATAAAAGATAAGTATTCGTAAAAATAAAAAAATCGCCCCGCGATTGCGGAGCGTTTTTTATTTACTTCAATATTCTCAATAGGCTTTGCCCGGTCATTTCCGGAGGTTTGGGGACATCCATCAGTTCGAGAATTGTTGGTGCAATATCGCAAATAATTCCTTTTGGCGGTTGATACATTTTTTCCGTATCTTCTTCGGTTCTGGAATTTTTGACCTTGAGTTCTTCTCCGATAATAAAGAACGGAACGGGATTAACGCTGTGTTCAGTCATTGTCTCTCCTGTTTGAGGGCTAATCATTTGTTCGATATGCCCATGGTCGGATGTGATAATCAGTATACATTCCCCGTATTCCGCCATTCCGACCAATCTTTTGATATTTTTATCCACCGCTTCCAAGGATTTGATTCCCGCTTCGATATTTCCCGTATGCGCAACCATGTCGGTACTTGCGTAATTGACGACGATTAAATCGTATTTGTCTCTTATTCCTTTAATTACGGCATCGGTAACTTTTTCGGACTGCATTTCCGGATTTTCGTCGTAGTGGGAAATAATTTTTGATTGAATCAATATTCTGTCTTCGTAGGGGAAAAGTTCCTCTCTGTTGCTGTTAAAAAAATAGGTAACATGCGCGTATTTTTCGGTTTCCGCTATTTTGAGGACCCTTTTTCTTCTTTTACTCAGCGTTTCGACCAAATTGTTTTTTATTTCGATTGGCGGGTAGGCGACATCAATTTCGAATCTTTTGTCGTATTGCGTCATTGTGCAGACGTAAATATTTTTTATGTCTCGACGCGTAAATTTTCCGAATTTTTCCGCGATAAACGACATGGTTAGTTGGCGCATACTGTCTGCCCTGAAATCGAAAAAGATTATTGCATCATTGTCTTTAATGGTGCCGATGGGCTCCTGACGGTCATCGACAATCGTCAATGGTTCGACATAGGTATCGTTTACGTCCTGATGGTAAAATTCTTCTATTCTTTCGATGGGATTTTTAACTTTTTCCCCGACTCCTTGAGTAAGTAAATTATAGGTTTTTTCGGTTCGGTCCCAATTTTGATTTCTGTCCATGGCGAAAAATCTGCCGACAATGCTTGCTATTTTCCGGTTCGAACTTGAAGACAGTTTTTCTTCTATTGCGCCGATTATTTTTACGCCTTCCTTTAGTGGAGCATCTTTTCCGTCGGTAAAAAGATGTAGTCTTAATTTTTCGATTTCTTTTTGTCGGCTAAGTTCCAAAAGGGCGTAAATATGTTCGAGATAAGAATGGACATTTCCACTCGACGCCAAACCAACCAAATGAAGTACGGACTTGTTTTTTTTGACGTGATTTATTACATTCAAAAATGCGGGGTTTTTGAAAAATAATCCGTTTTTGATTTCCATGGAAATTCTCGGTAAATATTGATAGATAATGCGGCCGGAGCCGATAACCATGTGTCCGACTTCGGAATTTCCCGCTTCGTTCCAGGGCATGCCGATTGCCATTCCCGATGCCTGAAGCGAACAACCGGGATAGTTTTTTTCTATATTTTTGAAATTGGGAATATTTGCCACTCGAAGAGGATTTATTTGGCTATAGGAGCCAATCCCCATGCCGTCAATAATGGTTAAAACTATCGGTTTCATATTATTGATTTTAACATAATCGTAATGTTTGACAAAGCAAATCGATTTTGATAAACTGGATTAGTAAATAAGTAATATTTTGCACTAAAAATCATTATTTATTATTATTCAACCTAAATATGTGTTTTTTAGTCAAATTTGAAATTTATGATAGCATTAATTCCACTTCTTGTGGCAATAGGTTCTTTGATTGGGGGATCCGTTTTGGGATATCTTGCCCGTCAATCTATCGCCAAAAGGCAAGCCGATACGGCTGAAGCCAAAATCGATAAATTAATTACTGAGGCAAAAACACAGGCGCAAGAGATAATCTTGAAAGCAAAAGACAAGGCGGTGAAAGCCCTGGATGAAATCAAAAGAGAAACAACGCGCAGAGAAGAAGAGTTCAGAAAAACCAATCAGAGACTGGAAAGAAAAGAAGAGGTACTAGATTCGAAATCTGTTTCTCTGGAAAACCAGGAAAAAGATTTAAGGGGAAAAGTCGAAAGGGTTCGAGAAATAAAATCAGAATTGGAAAAACTGAAAGAAGGAGAAATCGTCAAATTGGAAGAAATAAGCAATCTTTCTCAGGAGCAAGCGAAAAAAGAAATACTGAGATTAGTGGAAGAGAAAAACAAAGAAGAGGTTTTCGCCAGAATTCAGAAAATGGAACGACAAGGCAAGGAAGAACTCGAAAAAAAAGCCCAAGATATCATGGTTTCCGCCTTGCAAAGGTATTCTTCTTCGCAGGCCGCGGAAGTTACCACCACCACTGTTAGTTTACCCAGCGACGAAATTAAGGGTAAAATAATTGGCAGAGAGGGAAGAAATATCAGAACACTGGAAAGACTTACCGGGGTAGAAATCATTATTGATGACACTCCGGAAACGCTGATTATATCCGGTTTTGATCCGATTCGCAGACAAATAGCCAAGATGTCTTTGGAAAAATTGATTTCCGACGGCAGGATCCAGCCGGCACGAATCGAAGAAATCGTGGAAAAAACCAAGGATGAGATAGGCGCCAAAATGAAAGAAGCGGGCGAAGCTGCGGTGTACGACGTAGGTATAGTCGGTTTGGATCCGAGATTGATTAATCTTTTGGGTCGTTTGACATTTCGAACCAGTTTTGGGCAAAACGTTCTTTTACATTCGATTGAAAGTGCTCATTTGGCAGGCATGTTGGCTGCGGAACTTAATGCGGATGTTATTGTGGCGAAAAAAGCTGCATTGTTTCACGATATCGGGAAAGCTGTTGATCACGAAATTCAGGGTTCGCACGTGGAAATCGGAATGAAAATTTTACAGAAATTCGGAGTGGATAAAAAAGTAATCGATGCCATGAAGTCGCACCACGAAGATTATCCATTCGAGACCATAGAGGCGTCGATTGTTCGGGCCGCGGAAGCAACGTCCGCCGCACGACCGGGTGCAAGAAAAGAAAATCTCGAAAACTATTTGAAGAGATTGGAAGAGTTGGAAAAAATCGCAACCGGGTTCGAAGGCGTAGAAAAAGCGTACGCAATTCAGGCAGGAAGAGAAATCAGGGTTTTCGTCAATCCGACAAAGACCGATGATCTGGGTGCTTATAAAATCGCCAAAGAAATCGCCCAAGAAATAGAAAAAGAGTTGAAATATCCGGGAGAGATAAAGGTTAGCGTAATCCGTGAAACTCGTGTTATCGAATATGCCAGATAAAAATTTCTAATATCCAATATCTAATTTCCAATTTTGTGGTTACCCTTATTGCTTGAGGGAGGGTTTCCGAAAAGGAAACATTAAGCGAATAAGGTTTAAATAAAAAATAGCCCCCGACTTTGTGTCGGGGCTATTTTTTATGGGAGCGGGCTCGCCTCGCTGAGTCGAAGCGGGTAAGGGGAGTCGAACCCCTGTCACCAGTTTGGAAAACTGGAGTAATAGCCGTTATACGATACCCGCATAATAAAATTTCTGAATCCTAATGTTTTACACTTCAATTATCACCGGTAAAATCATCGGTCTTCTTCGGGTTTTGCTGTATAAAAATTGGCCCATTTTATCCCGTAAATTATCTTTAACATATGCCCAATCAATCGGTGCGCCGGCAGTAGTTGTATGCCCAACAATTTCTTTTACTTTTTTACGCGCTTCTGTTAAAAGTTCTCTTGATTCTTTCATGTAAATAAATCCGCGAGAAATAATATCCGGATTATTTTTAACTTTTCCGGTTCGTCGGTCTATTGTAGTTATAATTACAAACATTCCGTCTTCAGCCATTGTCTGACGATCGCGTAAAACAATATGGCCGATATCCCCAATACCCAGCCCGTCGACAAAAACATAGCTAGTATCAACTTTTTTATTCAAGACCCTGGCTGTTCTGTTTTGAAATTCAATAATTGAACCATTATCAAGAACAAATATTTTATCTTTGGAAATTCCGGTCTGTATGGCCAGTTTTGCCGCTTCTTTCAAAAAATAATGGTTAGCATAAACCGGCAGAAAAAAATCCGGCCGGATTTGCTTTATTATCTCTTTAATACTGGCGGCATTGGAATGACCGCTAATATGAACATCCATTATATCGTTATGGATGACATTATCACATTTGCGATAAAGACCGTCTTTCAATCGCTGAATCGTTCTTTCGTTTCCGGGGATAACGGACGACGAAAAAATAATGGTATCGTTTTTTTTGATACGGATGAATTTGTGATTACCTGTAATTATTCGTGATAAAACCGCATTGCCTTCGCCTTGTGCTCCGGTACAAATAATTATAATTTTATTTTCCGGATATTTGTGAATATCCTCGACGGGAATAAGCACTTCTTTATCGGTTTTTATATATTTTAGTTTTTGGGCTATTTCAATATTCATTTTCATGCCATAGCCATCCGGGGCAACTTTTTTGCCGATTTTTTTGGCGTATTCGATAATATGACCGATCCTTGTTATTTGGGAAGAAAAAGTGCCGATGATTACTTTGCCCGTTGCCTCTCTGATAAGCTTTTCCAGATTAGTATACATATCTTTTTCCGATACCGGTTCTTGAGTAGTATCAAGCGAACCCAAACTTTCAAGCATTAAAATTTTTGGCGTTGGCAAAGAAGACAAATGATTATAGGTAATTGCCTGTTGATTAATTGGATTTTTTCCCATTGTCCAGTCACCCGGATGAATAACTGTTCCATTCGGCGTATTGATAATAACGCCGATCGCATCCATAATTGAATGCTCCACATTGAAAAAGCCGATTCTGAATTTGCCCAAATTAAACCGATCATTAATTGATTTAACCTTAATAATCCTTAGGTGCTTAACTGATTCTTTGGCGTATTCTTCCATTCTTTTTTCAATCAGGGCAATGGTCAAATCTCTGCCAATAATTGTTGGATAACCAAGTTTTTTCAAGAGTAATGGAGCAGCGCCAATATGATCAAGGTGTCCGTGGCTAAAAATTACTCCGCGAATATTTTTTTCCTTGCCGCGCAAATAACTAACATTGGGGATAATGAAATCAATGCCAGGCATATCTTCTTCCGGAAACTGAATGCCCATATCCAAAATAACAATATCATCGCCATATTCAAAAACAGTCATATTTCGGCCGACTTCTTCCATGCCTCCCAAGGGAATAATTCTTAGAATGGATTGTTGTCTTGTCTTTTTTTGCCTTGCCGGTCTATGTTTTAATTTTTCCATCATATTTTAATGGTTTTTAGAAATTAATTTCTTAATAAATCGTAATTACCGAACGAAACTCAAACTTTCTTCGACGAAAATCCGAATTCTGAATTTCAAAAAAGTCTGAAATGGTCGGGGTGCTGGGAATTGAACCCAGGCCACATACTCCCAAAGCATGCGTACTACCGTTATACTACACCCCGTCCCAGCTTTTAAGTATATCTTTTTTGTCTTGCGTGGTCAATATTTCCAAAGATTATTTTATTTTTTATATTGTGGTATAATTAAAATATATGAATTTGAAAACAATCGTTAAAAAATTCGATTTTATGGCCGAATGCAGAAAATATGGATTGGGTTTTTGGCAATGTCCCAATTCCCTATTTTTGGTAATGGGCTTTATCATTGTTTTGGCGATGACTCTCACCTATTTTATCGGCATTCACCTTGTTGAACCGGAAATAGTAATTGTGATGGTTAGCATTGTGACTGTCGTTCTTTTGGTTATTGGTCATTCTTTGGTAAATAGCTTTGCTAGGGTTGTGGAAGCGAATAGAATGAAAAGTGAATTCGTAAGCATTGTATCTCATCAATTGAGAACGCCGCTTTCGGCGCTGAAGTGGTCTTTGGACCTGCTAAGAGGAAAAAGATTGGGAGAGATTAACACAAAACAAAAAGAATACCTCGATATTGTCAATGAAAGTGGCGTCAAAATGATCAGATTGGTAAACGACCTACTTAGTGTAAACAGAATAGAGGAGGGAAGATTCGTAATCCAGGCAAAGCTTTTTTCTCTGAGTGAATTGATTGATGGCGTGGTTCGAGAAATAAAACTGATGGCGGAGTCTCAGCATGTCGAAATAATTTTTAAAAACCATAAAGATTATGAAGTGTACGCGGATCAAGATAAAATCAGAATGGTGGTACAGAATTTAATCGATAACGCGATAAAATACTCGAAAAAAGAGGGCGGGAAAGTGGAAATTACAATCGGCGCAGAGAAAGGCAAAGATAAAATGATTAAAGTAAATGTGAAAGATAACGGCGTGGGTATATCGGCATTGGTCCAAAAGCAGGTTTTTGGCAAGTTTTTCCGTGGGGATAATTTAATCAAGCAAAAAGTCGAAGGAACCGGGCTAGGCCTTTTTATCGCCAAGGGAATTATTAAGTTATCCGAAGGCGATATGGGTTTTGACTCGACCGAAGGCGTGGGAAGCGATTTCTGGTTTACGTTGCCGGTTTCCGATAAAAAAAATAAACCAAAATCAAAATAATCAAAATAATTAAAATAATAAACAATAAATAATTAAATAATCAACGGATATTTAATCTGTTGCGAATTTACGAATATTCATTCGTAGGCCCGCAATAAAATTCTTAATTCGTTGATAAAAATATGAGTAAAATTTTATTTGTCGAAGACGAACCAAATCTTCAAAAAATGATAAGTGAAGTACTTGTTCAGGAGGGATATAAGGTTTTTGGTGCGGCTGACGGTGAAGAGGGGTTGGCGATGGCGAAGAAAGAAGAACCAAACTTGATTCTCTTGGATTTGATTCTTCCGAAAAAGGATGGATTCGAAGTATTGAAAGAACTGAAAGCGGACGAAAAAACGAAGAATATCCCGGTGATTGTCCTTACCAATCTTGAAGGCATAGGCGACGTGGAAAAAGCACTGACCCTGGGAGCGACTACCTATTTGGTTAAGGCCAATTATGATCTGGAGGATGTTTTAAAAACCGTAAAATCCCAAATAAAAGAATAAAACAAAAATATGGTGAAAATTCTTTTCATGGAGGATGAGCCAATCTTTCAGAAAGAACTGAAAGAAATATTGGAGCAGGAAAAATTCAAGATTTTTTCTGCTTTTGACGGTGAAGAGGGGTTGGCGATGGCGAAGAAAGAAGAACCAAACTTGATTCTCTTGGATTTGATTCTTCCGAAAAAGGATGGATTTGAAGTACTGAAAGAACTGAAAGCGGACGAAAAAACGAAGAATATCCCGGTGATTGTCCTTACCAATCTTGAAGGCATAGGCGACGTGGAAAAAGCACTCGAGTTGGGAGCGACCACCTATTTGGTTAAGGCCAATTATAAACTGGAGGACGTGGTAAATAAGGTAAAAGAGTTTTTAAATTAATTCTTTTTTCGATTAAAAAATTAACCTGAATTAAATGCAGGTATCTTCTCAACAACTAAAAGCATTTTTACTGGACAAGAAATTGGTCAGTAGGGATGATTTGGTTAAAGCAGAAAAAACAGCCGATAAAAGCAAGGAAGACTTGGAAGATATTTTAATCAAAGAACGATTTATTCCCGAAAAAGAATTAATTAAACTCAAGGCCTATATCCTGGGCATTCCTTTTATTGATCTCAAACAAATAGACATTGAACCGGAAACCTTAAGAATAATTCCTGAACCGATCGCGAGGAAAAATAACATAGTGGCCTTTAAAAAAACAAGAGATGAATTGGAGGTGGCAATGCTCGACCCTTCAAACTTACAGACTATTGATTTTATAAAGAAAAAAACAAATTTGAAAATAAGGCCTAGATTTACTTCTCGTGAAGGCATTAGGGAGGTTCTGAAAAAGTATCAAAAGAGCCTGGAAGCGGAATTTGGAGAAATCATCAAAAGAGAATCGCAAAAAACAATTTTACCGGAAATGAAATTAATAGAGGGTAAAAGGGATGGTGAGGGCGTTGATTTGAAAAAAGCCGCGGAAGAATTGCCGATTATAAAAATTGTCGACACCTTGATAAAACACGCCATTTTACAAAGAGCGTCCGATATCCATGTTGAGCCCTCGGAAAAAGAAGTGATTGTGCGTTATCGTATCGACGGTATTCTGCACGACGCAATGATTTTACCGAAGCAAGTCCATTCGGGAATCACCGCCAGAATAAAAGTTTTGTCGAATCTCAGGCTTGATGAACACCGACTTCCTCAGGACGGAAGATTCAAAATCGAATCGGAAACCCAGAAAATTTCTTTTCGTGTTTCTATTTTGCCGACATTTTTCGGGGAAAAAATAGTGATGCGTCTTTTAATCGAAGGAGCAAAAAGATTCACCTTGGAAAATTTAGGATTTTGGGGCGAAAATCTGGAAAGAATTCATCGTGCGATTAAAAAACCCTACGGAATGATACTGGCTACCGGGCCGACAGGGTGCGGGAAAACAACGACACTTTACACGATAATGGAAATATTAAATCAGCCGGGCGTTAATATTTGCACCATTGAAGATCCAATTGAATATCAGATTCCGCGCGTTAATCAAACTCAAGTCAGTCCCAAGATAGGTTTTACTTTCGCGTCGGGTTTAAGGGCTCTGGTCAGACAGGACCCGAATATCATTATGGTTGGAGAAATTCGTGACAGTGAAACCGCAAGCTTGGCGGTTAATGCCGCTTTGACCGGCCATTTGGTTCTTTCTACTCTACACACGAATACTGCGGCTGGAGCAATGCCGCGATTGATGGATATGGGAATCGAACCGTTTTTGATTGCTTCCACAATAAATATTATTTTAGCTCAAAGGTTGGCAAGAAAACTTTGTCCCGAAAGCAGAGAGGAATATCGTTTAACTAAGGCGGAAATTGCTGAAATGGGCAAAGACATAAATATGGAAGAGTTGTCGGAAATTTTAAAAAAAGAAAAAATAATTCAGGCAAATACCAAATGGGAAGATATCAGTTTTTACAAACCGAAACCATCAAAGGGTTGTCTGGATGGATATAAAAGCAGGATTGGATTAAGAGAGGTATTAGAGGTGAGCGATACGGTTAAAGAAATGATTATTAAAAGAGCCACCAGCGATCAAATAGAAAAACAGGCAAGGAAAGAAGGCATGTTGACGATGCTTGAAGACGGGTTTGTGAAGGCAATCCAGGGAGAAACTTCTCTGGAAGAAGTTTTACGGGTAACTGGAGAATAAAATTATGCCTATTTTTTATTACAGCGCAAAAAATCAAGCCGGAGAAACAAAAACTGGCACATTAGAAACCAAAGATGAAAGTAGTTTGGCCCAAATGCTTCGGCAGGAGGGTTTTATTTTAACTTCGGTTAAAAACATGGAAACGGAACCTGCTAAAAAGAAATTTTCCGTTTCCGCAGTTACTAAGAGTATTTTTGGCAGAGTTTCGATAGTTGAGAGGTTGATGTTTACCCGTCATTTGGCGGTAATGATTGGCGCGGGGTTTTCTTTACACAAGGGTTTGGAGGTTTTGGCGCAACAAACGGAAAATAAGGTTTTCAAAAAAATCATCAACGACATAGTGGTACGAATTAAAAAAGGAGAAACACTAGCCGAAAGTATGGCAAAATATCCCAGGGTTTTCAATAACTTTTTTGTGAGTATGGTCAGGGTTGGGGAAAAGGGCGGAAATCTTGAAGAAGTGTTGAAAAATCTGGCCCAATATCTGAAAAAAGAACACGTTTTTATATCGAAAGTCAGGGGAGCATTAACCTATCCTGCGGTAATTGTGGTGGCAATGATCGGCATAGGTACTTTAATGATGGTGACGGTAGTGCCGAAGATAACCGGAATGTTTGAAGAATTAAATGTTAAGCTTCCCATTACCACTAAAATTCTGATATTCGTCACCAAAATCATGAGCAGGTATTTCATAGTGGCGGGAATTATTTTGGTGATTTTGGTTTTTGTCGCAATTAAATTTCTCAAAACCCAAAAAGGAAAGCGTGCATTGAGTTGGTTTTCTCTGAAACTTCCGGTAATCAAAAAAATTATCCAAAAAATGAATTGTGCCAGATTTGCAAGAAGCTTTTCTTCTTTGATTGAAAGCGGTGTACCGATTATTGAGTCTCTGACTATTACTTCACAGACAGTCGGAAATTTTTTCTATTCCCAGTCTCTGATTGATGTATCGGTTGATGTTAAAAAGGGTAAAAATCTTCAAGAGTCGCTCAATAAATATAAAAATCTTTACCCTATTTTGGTAGTGCAAATGACCGGCGTAGGAGAACAAACCGGAGAACTTGGCGGAATAATGGGACGTTTGGCGGATTTTTACGAAGAAGAAGTATCTAATATTACCGAAAACCTTGCCTCCATCATCGAGCCGGTTTTAATGATTATTATTGGTGCGGCTGTAGGATTTTTTGCCGTTTCGATGATACAGCCAATGTATTCAATGATGGGTACTTTATAAGATGTTTGCTTCTTTAATCGGAAAAAATAAAAAATCCGGGTTTACGCTTGTCGAAAGCTTGGTGGGAATTACGCTTTTGTTGATTGTGTTCATCGGCATTTTTGGATTGATTAGATTGAACATAAAAATAGTTGCTCAGTCTAAAGCTAAGGCCGTTGCCACCGCCTTAGCTAATCAAAAAATAGAATTGGCGCGAAACCTTACTTATAATCAAGTTGGTACGGCAGGAGGCATTCCCTCGGGAGTAATTCTCGAAACGGAAAATATCGAGCGCAACAAAATTGCTTACACCGTTAAGACAACGGTGATTTATGTTGATGACTCCTTTGACGGTGTTTTTCCCGCCGATCCGTTAGCCTGGGATTATAAAAGAATCAGGGTTAAGGTTTCTTGGTCGGAATTTTTCGGCGGTCAGGTCACCTTGCAAACAGATATAGCTCCCAAGGGGATTGAAACAACCGGGGAAGGAGGAATTATTTCGGTTTTGGTTTTCGACGCCAATGGCCAGCCGGTGCCGCAAGCGGATATCAGGGTGGAAAACAACGATATTTTTCCTCCTATTGATGCCAGTTACCAAACCGACAATCAGGGACGCATTTTTATTCCCGGCGCTCCGGAATGTAACGATTGTTATAAAATCACTGCCAGTAAATTCGATTACAGCTCGGAAAGAACCTACGAAATTAATGAAATGGTACGGAGCGTTGCCTTGGCCTTTCCCATAAAACCATTTCTTTCTGTAATCGAAGGTCAGCTCAGCGAAATTAGTTTTTCCATTGACCGTCTTTCCACAAAGACGGTCAACACCATTAGATATATCGAAGAGAAAAATTGGAACGATTCATTTGAAGACGAAAGTAAAATAAGTGAAAAATTACAAACAACTCTTGATTCCGTTAATTCGGCAATTAAACTTGAAAATATAGATAGTCAATATCAATTGTCGGGATATATCATATCGAACATTATTACCCCCACTGCCTTGGTTGAATGGGGGAGAATGAATTGGAACGACGAGAATTTTGTGCCTACCGAAATTAAATACCAGATTTTGTATTTCAACGGAGTTGATTGGGTTTTGATTCCGGACAGCGATTTGACGGTTAGCGGAGTTCTGAATTCCGAAGGCTTTCCCGATTCTCCTTTAGATTTGTCACAACTGGATTCCTATAGGTATAAGTCGGTGAAGCTGAAAGCCAATTTTTCGACCAGTGATCCGAATCAAACTCCTTCTTTATTTGACTGGCAGATCACCTGGTTTTCTTCGGATACTTTAATAAGTGTTCCCAATCTTTCTTTTTTCATGCAAGGAGCGAAAACGCTCGGACTCGATATAAATAATCAACCAATATATAAATATGTCCAGAATCTGACAACGAATTCCGAAGGAACCGCGAATATTCTTAATTTGGAATGGGATAGTTATAGAATTATTATCAGTCCCGCGACCGGATATGATATTGCCAATTCTTTTCCTTCGCAACCAATAAATTTAAATCCTGATTCCGACCAAACCGTGATTATAAAACTTGCCAATCATCAAACCAACACTCTTCTGGTTACGGTCAAAAACTCGGCCGGACAGCCCTTGATTGGGGCCGGTGTCCGGCTCTATAGGATTGGTTACGACAAAAATAAGCTGGTTTCGGAGTCTGGTCAAGTATTTTTTAGCCCCTTAAGTCAGGCAGTCTATAATTTGGAAATTAAAATAGCCGGATATCAGGATTGGTTAAGCGAGGTTACTGTTTCTGGGCAGAGCGAGCAGATAATTTTAATGACCACGCCATAAATTTATGAACTTTCGTGACGGAAATGGATTTTCTTTGATTGAGGGAATTTTCATGATTGCCATTTTTGCATTGGCAATGGCGCTTTTGATTTCTTTTGTTATTTACGTTTATCGGGCATACGGTTATAATTTCGAGCAAATTGCGGCCATTAACGAGGCAAGAAAGGGAATTGAAACAATGGTAAAAGAAATTCGAGAAGCTCGATACGGCGAAGACGGCTCTTATCCTCTAAAAGAAGCGGGAAATCTCCAACTTATTTTTTACAGCGACATCGACAAAGATGCCAGTATTGAAAGAGTGCGTTACTTTTTGGACGGAATAAATTTTAAAAAAGGAGTTGTCGAGCCCAGCGGAGACCCACCTCAATATATTTTAAGCGGTGAAGTTGTCGATACTCTTTCTGCTTATGTCAGAAACGGCGCAACGCCAATTTTTATTTACTATAACGGAGATTGGCCAATTGATGTTGTTAATAATCCCTTGCCCACGCTTACGCGGTTAACCGAAACAAAATTAATGCACGTTTATTTAAAAATTAACGTTGATCCAAATCGCCCACCGGACAATTTTGAATTGGAAAGCGATGTACA
This sequence comes from bacterium, assembly GCA_030692145.1. Lineage (GTDB taxonomy): Bacteria > Patescibacteriota > Minisyncoccia > RBG-13-40-8-A > RBG-13-40-8-A > JAUYCU01. The sequence continues at coordinate 6,038 of JAUYCU010000018.1, read as the reverse complement.
AATAAGAAACCTGAAAACAAATCTATGATGAGAATTCAAAATCCCCGCCTTCGCCAAGGCTATGGCGGGCAAGCAAAATTCAAGATTAAAAATTGCGACAGAGGAGCCATCATTACCATGGTTTTGGTTTTTGGAGCAATTTTTGTCTTTCTTTTCAGTGGAATGGCGGGTTTCGTTACTACGCAATATCGCCAGATTATACAAAAAGTTGCCATTAACGAAGCATTGGCCATGGCCGAAGCAGGAGCAAATTACGCCCGTTGGCACTTGGCTCATGCTCCGAATGACTTCGGATTCTCCGGAGTTTACGATTATAGAGACCCGGAGGGCGGATTAATCGGTCAATATTCTTTGGAAATTACCCAGCCCGGAGAATGTTCGACCATGATTGAAATCAAATCCGTTGGCTGGGCGAGTAATCGTCCCAATGCGAAAAGAACGATTTTGGTACGATATGGTCGTCCTTCTCTGGCACAATATTCCTTTTTGACGAATTCCGATGTCTGGTTCGGAGAAAATGAGGAATTACAGGGACCGTTTCATTCCAATGGCGGAATCAGAATGGATGGAACGCAGAACGCATTAAGCACTTCGGCAAAAGAAACATATACTTGCCAACCCATGCACGGATGCAGTCCGGCGCAAACCAAGCCCGGAATTTGGGGCACGGGAAACGGCAATGCCGAGGGCTTGTGGGAATTTCCTGTTCCGTCCGTTGATTTTAACGCTATTACTACCGATTTGGCTCAACTAAAAACCAGGGCGCAGAACGGCGGATATTATTTTGGGCCGTCGGGAAGTTTCGGCTATCATATTAAATTAAAAAATGATGGAACATTCGATTTGTATAGGGTTACAAGATTAAGGGCAAACGTGAATGGTCGTGATACTCAGGGCGTTTTACGCAATGAGTCAAACGACTTTGACAGAGAAAGCTTTATTGCTAATTATGCTTTGGCCGAAGGTCAGTGCGGAGTTCAAAATCTTGTTTTTGTCGAGGATACCAAGGTTTGGGTTGATGGGGCAACCGACGAAAAAGCAACGATTGTAGCGGCAAGGTTTCCGGACAATCCGGCCACTAATGCCAGTATCATTATTAACGGTAATATTACCAGAGCCGATCCTAAAGCAACAATGATAGCTTTAATTGCCCAGAAAAATATTTTGGTTCCGTTATATTCGCCGAATGTTTTGGAGATCCAGGCAGTGATGGTGGCGCAAAAAGGCGCGGTGCAGAGGTATTATTACTCAAGTTCGTATAACCCATATCATACGCGAAACAGAATAATGGTTCGTGGTTCGATTATCACTAATCAGGTTTGGACCTGGAGCTGGGTTAATAGCAGCGGACAGGTTATTTCTGGCTATCAGAATACGGAATCTTATTATGAACCGGCCTTGATTTATGACCCTCCGCCGTTTTTCCCCACCTCGGGAGATTTGCAATTCGTTTCCTGGGAGGAAATTCAATAAAATCCCCGATTTGTGGTAGAATAAAATTATCGTATCAATATGAATTTTAGAGATATTGTTTTTTCCAACATTTACGAAAATCTTCCGTCTTTTGGACTGGATATTTCCGATTTTTCCATAAAAATCGCGCAACTGAAGAAAAAAAAGAAAGGATTCGAGTTGAAAAGTTCCAACCGCTTTGCTCTTCCCGAGGGAATAATCGAAGAGGGAGAGATAAAAAACGACAAAAAATTGATTGAAATGTTGAAAAAAGCAATAATTGAAGCAAAGGGAGAAAAAATCAGGACTCAATATGCGGTTTGTTCTTTACCCGAACAACATGCCTTTGTTAAGGTAATTAAATTTCCCAAAATGGGAATTAACGAAATAAAAGAAGCGATTAAATGGGAAGCGGAAGCCAATATTCCGTTTTCTCTGGATGAAGTTTATTTCAGCTGGCAGATTATTTCTTCTCAGGAAAGAAGCGATCACACCGACGTTTTAATAAATGCGGTTCCCAGGAAACTGGTTGATAAGTATTTGGAGGTGTTAAGAGCCGCGGGAATCGAGCCAATTGTTTTTGAAATCGAGTCAACGGCGATAATCAGAAGTCTGCTTAAGGAAGGCCTTGTTGTAAAACCGGTTTTAATTATCGATTTGGGTTTCAATCGAACAAGTTTCGTGATTTTTTCCGAAAACGGAATTTGTTTCACCAATAGCACTTCCGCGGTTTCCAATAAGCAGATGCTTGAGGATATTGCCCAAAAATTGAATATCGATTTTAAAAAAGCCCAGTCTTTGAAATTTAAGATTGGTTTGGATACAAACGATAAAGACAGGGAAATTTTTAATGCGCTTTTGCCGTCTCTTACAAAATTGTCGGAAAAAATTAAGGAATGTATAAGCTTCCATAAGGAATATGGAGAAAAAGACAGCGGTTTTCCCGATATTAGCGAAATAATTCTTTGTGGAGGAGGAGCCAACTTGAAAGGGCTTGCGGAGCATCTCTCCACGCGCATAAAAATTCCCGTTTCATTGGGCAATCCGTGGGTAAATATTCTGCCGGACAAAAAAGGCAAAATGGATTTGAAGAAAATACCAGCCATTCCGTATGAAGAGTCTTTGGCCTATGCCACTGTTTTGGGACTGGCTCTTCGCGGAGCGAATTCCGTCAATTAAAAAAACACCAACAATAATATGATAAAGATAAACTTACTGCCGCCGGGGCAAATAAAAAGAATCAAAATGATGGTTCTTTATCAGAATGCGATTTCCTCCGTATTGATTCTCTTTCTGATGTTTTTGTCGTTGATTGTTGTTTTGGCTTCGTTTTTGACGCTTCTGAATTTCAAGTATTTCATTTTTGAAAAAAGCATCAACGAAGAACAGGCGAAAGTTGTCCAGACGGAGAGCATTAAAACCATACAAAAAAGAGTTAAAGAGTTGAACGATGATTTGTCATTAATCAAAAAAATTCAGGACACGAAATCCGACCTCTACGGCATTCTGGATAAAGTAAATGAAGAACTTTTTGGCGGAGTAAAGATTTATACTCTAGAAATCGACAAAGAGTCGAAACTGATAAGTGTTACTGGAAATTCACTTCTTCGGGGAAATCTGGTGGCCATAAGAAATATACTTAAAAATAACCCTCACTATAAAGAGGTGGATTTTCCTTTTTCTAATTTAGCTAATCCAAGAGACATTAATTTTAGATTCAGTTTTACTTACACTCCATGAGTATTAAGCAAAAAATTTATCTCATTTTTGCGGTCATTGTCACTATTTTTATTGTTTTGACTTTGTTCGTAATCAAGCCGTTGTTTCTGGAAATAAAAAAAACAGCGGCATCTGTTTTGGAAAGCCGTGAGAGGTTGATGTCTCTGGAAGGAATGGACAAGAAATACGTGGAAGAGGTAGAAGCAGATTATAAAGACATCAATGACAAAATTATTGAGATAAAAAAACAACTTATCGATAAAAACGAGGCAGTAAAATTCTTCGAAGCACTGGAATCCGTCGCCTCTTCCACCAATAACGAAATCGAAATTAGCGCTTCGGAGTTTCCGTCTTTAACCTTGGGTCTTTTCGGAACATTCCCCAATTTCATGAAATTTCTGGGTTGGTTGGAAAACGGGGATTATTTTATTGACGTGAATTCGGTAAATATCACAAGAACAAACGGAGAAGATAGCCCGGAAACTATCTCGGCGGGAACAATAAAATCAACTCTAAAAATAAGGGCTTATACCAACGAATAAAATGGATTTTAAAAAAACAGCGAAATCAATCAGGAATTTATTCATAAAACATTGGAAAAAATGGACAATTTTCGCGTTTTTGGCTATATTGGTCTATATCGGCTTTATCTTTTATAAATACGTTTATAAGTCGCTTTACGAACAAAGAGAAGTGTCTCCGTTTAAACTGGAAATAAAAAAGGCCGCATACCAGAGCATAATGGACAAGCTTTTGAACAGGGGAGAAAAAATCAATCAAATCAATACTAAGAATTATCTTGATCCGTTTAAATAAAAATATGCGCAAACCAATTTTTATAATTTTAATCATTCTTGGGTTTATTCTGCCGATTCTGGCCTCTGCTGCTTTAGTTCCTTGTGGTAGGTGTTGTCAGACATGGAACGCGGACAGAACTGCCTGTGATACGCAATGCGATGGTGTTTCTTATGAGGAGGCTCAGCCCTGTACTCTGTGTGATATTTTTAGGATGTTGCAGATGATTATGAATTACATCTGGTGGTTTTTATTGATTATTGCTCCCTTATTCATTATTGCCGGAGGAATAATGATTTTAATCGCCGGAGCAAAACCGGACCAATTAGAAGCAGGAAAGAGAATTATTACCGGAACCGTAGTTGGTTTGGCAATCGCATTTTTATCCTGGACGATTCTAAATATTGTTTTTATTACCTTAGCAAAGACTCCTGGTGGAGTAGGCGAAGAAGCAGGGTTTCCCTGGCCATGGAACGAGGTGAGATGTGCGGGCGGGGCAATACAAGAACAAGAGGCAGTAGAAGAACTAGAAGAACCAATCATTGGAAGTAATAATAAGTTTTGTCATATTCAGTATACGGGAGCTGCTAATGATAGAATGGTATATGAGTATAGTGGTGCCTCGGAGTGTTATGAGAGTTGTTCATCGCGTTGCGTGGGGCCTGGGATTAATTGTGAGACAGTAGGATGGTGTTGCTTGGATCGTAGTCATGGCACCCAGGAAAATCCGTGTGGTTCATGGACTGACACGGGTTGGTGCACCAGAAGTGCCCCCGCTAGTTCTTATACATGGGTTTTAAATCCTCCGCCTGGCGGAGCAGACCCAAGACAAAGAGGAGACGCATCTCAGGATTTGGTATTCTTTCTGAATTGTATGTTCGCAAGGGGAATTTCTGGTCTATCAATAAATTCTATTTCGCATAATAGCCTTTGCACTAATTCTAACTGCGACACTTCTACGTCTAATTGTGGTCATGGAGCTGATTCTTGTCATTTTGGCGGTGCAAATCCAGCCTGTAAGGGATTTTCTCATGCTGTGGATTTTCATCTTCCATCTCCACCCGCAGCTGCAAATATAACAATGTGTCAGGCGATTGCCACTGCAGCCAGAAGTTGTAATTCGGGCGCATGGGTTAATTACGAAGTAAACCATGTTCATGTAAGCATAGACAATGCTCAATGTCTTTGCGCTGAAAGAAATTTTACCGCAAGACAATGTCCGTCCCCATAGTTTCCGCTCGAAACGGACCAGCCCCGGGCTGGCAATATTTGCGCCCCCATAGCTCAATGGACAGAGCACTTGCCTTCTAAGCAGGGAATGTAGGTCCGATTCCTACTGGGGGCATTAGTAATATGAGTAAAGATAAAATCTTTCTTTTTTTAATCTTAATTTTGGTTATTTTTATTGCTTTTGCCTTGGATGTGCCCCGTTATTTTTTTGAACAACGGGGTCAATTTATAACCGGGCACCTGCAAAACAACAATGCCGTGAAAGATAATGGTATAGTGAAAGAACCGATTCGCGCCAAGGGCATCTATGTCACTTATCGCACTGCCTCCAATTATCGCATGGAAGAGATTATCGATTTGATAAAAAGAACCGAATTGAATAGTGTGGTTATCGATATTAAAGACTATACCGGAAGAATTCCTTTTCAAACCGAAAGTGATTTGATTCACGAAACCGGCTCGGAAAAAATATTTATTAAAGATATAAAAGGATTAATCGAAAATCTGCACAAAGAAGGAATTTATACTATTGCCAGAATTGCGGTTTTTGAAGACGATTATCTTCCTCGGGAGAAACCGGAATTGGCTTTAAAGAATTCGGACGGGAGCATATGGCACGATAATAAAGGATTGGCTTGGCTTGACCCCGCATCCAAGGAAGTTTGGAATTACACAATCGCCATTGCCAAAGAGGTAATAAAGGTTGGTTTTGACGAGATAAATTTGGACTATATCCGCTTTCCTTCCGACGGCGCAACTGCCCTGATAAAATATCCTTTTTGGGATAAAAAAACAGAGAAAACAGAAGTTATCAGAAGTTTTTTCGAGTATTTTAACCACAG
>JAUYCU010000011.1 GCA_030692145.1 bacterium | reverse complement strand
TTGCCAAATTAAATCTCATCTCTCTAAGTTTTTCTCTTAGGGCGGCCAGATTATCTCTGAGCTCTTTTTTTGTTTTTTGTCTTATTTCTTTTATCTTCATAAATGATTTTATCTTTGTACAAATTTTGTCTTAATCGGAAGTTTATGGCTTGCCCTTCTCAATGCTTCTCTGGCAATGTCTTCCGGAATACCGTCCATTTCAAAAAGAATTCTTCCCGGCTTGACCGGAAAAGCATAATAATCAACACTACCCTTTCCTCCACCCATAGGAACTTCCTGCCCCTTGGCTGTTACCGGCTTGTCGGGGAAAATTCTTATCCAAATTTTTCCACCTCTTTGAACATATCTGGTCATTGAACGCCGCGCGGCCTCAATTTGACGGGAAGTTATCCATCTTGCTTCTTCTGCCTTTAGTCCAAACGCTCCGAACGCAAGTTCGGCTCCGCCTTTTGTCACTCCCTTGAATCTTCTTCTTCCTTTATGCCATTTTCTGTGTTTTACCTTTTTTGGCTGTAACATATTTTTTTATTCAAAAACTTCTCCCTTACATATCCAAACCTTTACTCCGATTACCCCATAAATCGTATGAGCGTTCTCTTGGGCATAATCGATATTGGCACGAATCGTCTGCAGGGGCAAATTCCCTTTTCTCAACCACTCCGTTCTCGCCATTTCCGAACCATTTAATCTTCCGGAAACTCTGACTTTTATGCCTTTAACATCGGGGTTTTGCGATACCTTCTCGACGGTTTGTTTCAGAACTCTGCGAAAGGGCATTCTTCTTTCCAGTTGTTCGGCAACATTTCTGGCCACAATCGTAGCATGGGTTTCCGATTTTCTGATTTCCTCGACGTCGATTTTTATGTCTATTCCCTTTACTTTTCCTTTGAATATTTTCTTTATGACTTCTTTTTTTAGGTCCTGAATACCCGTTCCGCCTCTTCCGATAATTATTCCCGGCCTTGCCGCCTTAATTAAAATCTGAATCGAATTGGCGGTTCTTCTGATAATAACCTCGTCGATTGCCGCCGCCTTCAATTGTTTTTTTATAAATTCTCTGATGCGATAATCTTTTTCCAGGTTTTCGCGATATTTTCTCACGCTAAACCATTGCGACTTCCAATCGCTCAGGTTTTTTATTCTAAAAATTTTCGGATGAACTTTATGCGTCATAAAACAATTTAGAAAGATTTTCTACGAAATATTTTTTTGGCCAAACCTTTAAATTTCGATACCTTCTTCAATTCTTTGGGTGCCTTAACCTTAATCTTGTCGGAAGAAATCTTCGACTCTTCTTTTGTTGTTTTTATTTCTTTTTGTTCCGCCTCCTTTTCGATTTCTTTAATCTCTTTTTCGATTTCCTTGACTTTAAAGCCTTCCCTGGTTCCAAGAACCAAATTAATACTACATGTTCTTTTTAAGACAGGAAAAGCCCTTCCGCGGGAAACCGGACGCCACCTTTTAAAAGGAACCCCTTCGTCAATTCTTATCTCTTTGACGAATAAACCTTCTTTGTCGATCTTAAAATTGTTTTTCGCATTGGAAACCGCGGAATCCAAAAGTTTCAAAAGATAACCCGAAGTTCTTTGCGGCATAAATTTCAATTGCGTTCTCGCCTCCTGTACGTCCATTCCTTTAATCAAATTGGAAACCAGTCTCACTTTCCTGGGCGCAATATGCAGATAATTCAATTTTGCTTTTATTTCCATGGATTTTATTTACTGGGTTTGGCGGGTGCCGCTGGCGCTTCCTGGGCTTTTTGCTCAATTTCTTTCTGTATTTTTCCTCCGTGTCTTACAAATTTACGCGTAGAAGCAAACTCTCCCAGTTTATGACCAACCATCTCCTCGGTTGCGAAAACCGGAATATGAATTTTCCCGTTGTGCACGCCAAAAGTAAAACCAACCATTTCTGGCGCTATAACGCAGGCTCTCGACCATGTATTGATTATGACCTTGTCTCCCGATTTCATTTTCCTGACCTTGGCCAATAATCTTTCGTCGATAAATGGACCCTTTTTGAGCGACCTTGCCATATTTAGTGTTTATTTTTTCTTCTTTGAAGAATTAATTTATCCGAATGTTTTTTACTCCTTCTCGTTCTGACGCCGAATGCCTGTTTACCCCATGGAGTCTTGGGTCCTCTTCTTAAACCTATCGGTGCTTTTCCTTCGCCACCGCCGTGCGGATGGTCAACCGGATTCATGGCCGAACCCCTGACTCTTGGCCTTACCCCCGTCCACCTCATTCTTCCTGCCTTGCCCATGTTCTCGAATTTATGCTCGGGGTTACTTAATGCGCCAATCGAGGCCAAACAATTTTCCAGTACCATTCTTACTTCTCCCGAAGGCAAAACAAGATGAACGTATCCTCCCTCAACGGCCATTACTTGAGCGGAATTCCCGGCCGATCTGGCGATTTTTCCTCCTTGTCCGGGATTAATTTCGATATTGTAAACAAAAGTTCCTACGGGAATATTCTTCAACGGCATTCGATTTCCGGGCTTTGATATAACTTTTTCGCCAGTAAGTATTTCCTCTCCTGTTTTTAAATATTGTGGCGCCAAAACATATCTTTTTTCTCCGTCTTTGTAATTAATCAAAGCAATAAAAGAAGATCTGTTCGGATCGTATTCGATAGATTTTACCATTCCCGGAACATTTGATTTATCTTGCTTAAAATCAATCATTCTGTATTTTTTCTTATGTCCTCCGCCTTGGTGCCTAACTGTAATTCTTCCCCATCTCGCCCGACCGGCTTTCGATTTATTGACGCTTAAAAGTTTTTTAAGCGGTCTCACGCCTTTCGTAAGTTGAGAATCGTCCGCTTTTATTCTTGCCCTTTGTCCGGGCGTAGTGGGATTGAATGTTTTCATATTTTCGAATTAGTGAGGTAAAATTTCTATTTTATGTCCTTTTTCCAGAGTAACGATTGCTTTCTTGTACCCCGGCTTACGACCAGAAATATTTCTTACTTTTCTGCTTTTCGATTTTTCGTTTATTATCCTTACGTCTTTTACCATAACACCGTACAAATTGGCGACCGCGTTTTTTATCTGAATTTTGTTTGTTGCCTTGAAAACCTTAAAAACATATTTATTTTGATCCGACAAATAAGTGGCCTTTTCACTGATGTGCGGTTCGCGCAAGATTTTATAAATTTCTTTAAGATCTTTTCTCCTGGAAGCCTGTTTTACTGGTCCTGTTTTTGGTGTTTCCTTTGTCGTCTCTTTCGGCTTGGTTTCTTTTTCCGGCCCTACTGTTTTCTTTTTTGGTTTTTCCTGTTTTTTCGAACCGCCTATTATTGATTTAATTTTGTTGAAAAATGACATATTTATTGTTTATCGTTTAAATCCTGAGTTTTGGTTTTTTCGGCATATGTTTTTTCGATTACCTTAATCGATTCCTTGTCCAATAACAAATATTTAAAAGAAAGTAAATCCAAGACGTTCAAACTGTCGGCTGCAAGCGGTTTCGCGTAGTCGATATTCCTGATTGCTTTAAGAATATTTTCGTCTTTTTTGGGAGTAATTATTAAAATCTTGTGTTTTTTATCATCTTTTACGAGCCTGTTCAGCAAATCGTTCATTTTCTTTGTTTTCGCCTCAATTTTCAATTCGTCCATAATAATCATTTCCTTATCCTGAACCTTAGAAGAAAGAACCATAAAAAGAGCCTTCCTTCGCGCCTTCTTATTAATTTTTCTTGCGAAAACTTTATCGGTATTCGGACCGAACGTAACTCCTCCACCAACCCATAACGGTGAACGAATCGAACCATGCCTGGCTCTGCCCGTTCCTTTTTGGCGCCAAGGTTTCTTTCCGCCTCCGCGAACCTCGCTTCTGTTTTTGGTCTTCGCCAAATGCGTCCTGCGATTCGCCAACTGAACGTTTACTGCCTGATAAATCAAGTCATGATTTATTTCTAAGCCAAAAATTTCTTCCGGCAATCTGGTTGTGCCGATTTCTTGTCCTTCTTGATTGTAAACCGGTAATGTTGGCATATTTTTTAAATCGATTTTATTTCCAAAAGTCTTCCTTTCGGCCCGGGAACCGCTCCTTTTATCGCCAATAGATTATTGTCAATATCCACTGCCGCAACTTTTAAATTTTTTATTGTCACTCTTTCCATGCCGGTGTGTCCGGGCATTTTTTTCCCCTTGGCAACTCTTTCCGGAAAAGACATTCCGATTGAACCCGGCCTTCTTAAAACATGACGGTGACCGTGCGATGCCGGACCACCCTTAAAATGATGTCTTTTCACAACTCCCTGGAAACCACGTCCCTTGGAAATTCCGGAAATAATAATTTTTTCCCCTTGGGAAAAAATAGATACATCGATTTTATCTCCGTTTTTAAGCTCCGTGAAATCTTTTTCTCCAAGTTTGAATTCTCTAATACATTTAAACGGTTTGCTCTTCTGCGCCTTTTTTGTTTTCTTTTCTTTAAGGTTCTCAAATCCGATCTGAATTGATTTATAATTATCTTTTTCTTGCGTTTTTATTTGGGTAACAAAACACGGCCCGGCTTCGATAACGGTCACCGGAACAACGTTTCCTTCTTGGTCAAAAATCTGACTCATGCCCAATTTCTTTCCGAGAATAAATTTCATAATACGGACTTGCCTCGCCGTAGCCACGCAATTGCGGGGCGAAGGCGGGTTAATTTAAAACCAGGACTAAGCCTGGCTTTAAAAACAGACTTATTTTTTGATTTTAAAATGAAATTTTAAAATTTATTTGCATAGCTGCATTTGACTTAAATGCAATAACTAGCCTGAAATTAAATTTTAATTTCGATATCCACTCCTGCCGGCAGATTCAAATTCATCAATGCGTCAATAATCTTAGGGGAGGGATTGGAAATATCAATCAGACGTTTGTGCGTCCTCATTTCAAACTGTTCTCTTGCGTCTTTGTGAACAAAACTCGATCTGTTTACGGTGTATTTCTGTATTTGTGTCGGAAGAGGCACCGGCCCGATAACTTCCGCGCCGTAACGTTCAGCTGTCTCGATAATCTGGCGTGCCGACTGATCAACAATTTTGTGGTCGAATGCCCTAATTTTAATCCGCAAACGCTGTTTTGCTTCCGGAATTTGATTTTTCGAAGTGCTTTGTTCGGTTTCTTTTTCTTTCTTTTTGGTTGCCATAAATTGATAAGCTTTGCCAATACTACAATTTTGGTGTTTTTCGATCCCTTGTTTTGGTCTTTTTACTTGATGATTTTTGTAACCACTCCCGCTCCAACTGTTTTACCTCCCTCTCGAATAGCGAATCTCTGTTTTTCTTCCAATGCAATCGGGTTAATCAGATTTACCGTTACTTTTACGGTATCTCCGGGCATTACCATTTCTGTTCCTTCCGGCAAACTTACAACGTCTCCGGTTACATCTGTGGTTCGAATATAGAATTGCGGTTTATAACCCTTAAAGAATGGGGTGTGTCTACCGCCTTCTTCTTTGCTTAAAACGTAAACCTCGCCTTCAAAATCGGTGTGGGGCGTTACGCTTCCGGGCTTGGCGATAACCTGACCCCTTTCAACGTCTTCTTTTTTCAATCCCCTTAAAAGTATCCCGGCATTATCTCCAGCCATACCTTCGTCAAGAGATTTATTGAACATTTCGATACCCGTAACAACGGTTTTCTGAGTTGGCTTAATTCCAACCACTTCCACTTCATCGTTTATTTTGACAATACCTCTCTCAATCTTTCCGGTAACCACGGTCCCGCGTCCCTCAATCGAGAAAATGTCTTCGATTGGCATCAAGAATGGTTTATCGGTTTCTCTTTTTGGCTCGGGAATGTACTCATCCAACGTTTTAACCAGCTCAAAAATACATTTCGCGTCTTCCGAATCAGGAGAACTTGCCTCAAGCGCTTTTAGTGCAGAACCTCTGATTATCGGTGTTTTGTCTCCAGGAAAATTATATTTGGTCAAAAGCTCCCTAACTTCCGCCTCCACTAAATCAATTAATTCAGGGTCATCGACTTGGTCAACTTTATTCAAGAAAACAATAATCGACGGTACTCCGACCTGATAAGCCAAAAGAATATGTTCTCTGGTTTGGGGCATCGGGCCATCGGCTGCGGAAACAACCAAAATTGCTCCATCCATTTGGGCTGCACCAGTAATCATATTTTTAATGTAGTCGGCGTGACCGGGAGCATCAATGTGAGCATAGTGCCTTTTTTCGCTTTCGTATTCAACGTGCGCCAAGGCAATGGTAATACCTCTCTCTCTTTCTTCCGGAGCGCTGTCGATTTCGTTAACACCTTTTTTCGATGCGATAAAACCCTTTGCTGCTAATTGTTTCAAAATCGCGGCGGTCAAAGTGGTTTTTCCGTGGTCAACGTGACCGATTGTCCCAACATTTACGTGGGGCTTTGTTCTTTCGAATTTTCCTGCCATAAATTTTTAGTTTCAGTAACAAGAAACAATAAATAAATAACAGAAATACTGTTACTTGAATATTGTTGCCTGAATACCATTAGTTATTTATTTTAGACGATTAACTATTAGTTTAAATAATAAATAATCTTCAGTCAAGGTTTTAGGTGTGATTTTACTTTCTCTTACCTTCAATTATCTGTTGAGCAATATTTGCCGGAACCTCTGCGTAATGGTTAAATTCCATAGTAAAGCTTCCTCTTCCTTCGGTCATCGAACGAATTTTTGTGGCGTAACCGAACATTTCTGAAAGAGGAACTTTCGCATCGACAATTTTCATATTGCCTCTTTCGTCCATTTTTTCGATTCTTGCTCTTTTACTGCTTAAATCACCGGTAACGTCTCCTAAAAATTGTTCAGAGACCACCACCTCTACCTGCATAATCGGTTCCAATAGTACAAGTTTAGCTCTTTTCGAGGCTTCCTGAAAAGCCAAAGAACCGGCAATCTTAAAAGCCGCTTCCGAAGAATCGACTTCATGATAAGAACCATCGTAAAGCGTAGCCTTCATATCGATAACCGGATAACCGGCCATCACTCCCCTCGCCATCGCCTCCTTAATTCCTTTTTGTACCGCGGGAACGTATTCGGAAGGAATAGTTCCACCCTTAATGGCATTTACAAACTCGAATCCCGTGCCTCTTTCTATTGGTTCAACCTTCAGCCAAACATGACCATACTGACCGCGACCACCGCTTTGGCGAATATATTTTCCCTCTGCTTCGGCCGTGCCTAAAATCGTTTCCTTATATGCAACCTGTGGTATACCGACGTTGGCGCTTACGCCGAATTCGCGAAACATCCTGTCAACGATAATCTCCAAGTGCAGCTCGCCCATTCCGGAAATTATTGTTTGTCCGGTTTCTTCGTCGGTCCTGATTCTGAAAGTCGGATCTTCATCGGAAAGTCGCTTTAAAGATAAACTTAGTTTTTCCTGATCTGCCTTACTTTTTGGCTCAATAGAAATATAAATAACCGGCTCGGGAAAAGTAATTCTTTCCAGGATAATCGGATTTTCCGGATCACACAGCGTGTCGCCGGTAGTCGTATCTTTCAAACCAACCGCCGCACCGATTTCTCCGGCGTAAATCTCTTTTACGTCTTCCCGATTATTCGCATGCATTCTTAAAATTCTGCCGATTCGTTCTTTTTGTCCGCTGATTGAATTTAAAACATAGGAACCGGCTTCCAATTTTCCCGAATAAACACGAAAATAGGTTAAGCTTCCGACATAAGG
>JAUYCU010000095.1 GCA_030692145.1 bacterium | reverse complement strand
TTACGACTATTTGCCAAATCAAGGAGGGTAGATTCGACTTTCGTCACTCGATAGGCAGGAATAGAAACGCGAATCTATTCAGTTTTTAATCCTGATACAAGTATAGCATAATGCTCGAAATATGTCAAGAGCAGATTTAGATACTATCAAAAAAATTTCTTTGCAAAGCAAGAATTATCCTGCTATTCTTAAAGAAATCCACGACCACCCGAAAGAGCTTTACATGAGAGGAGAAATTATTGAGCAGGATAAAACGGCAATCGGAATTGTCGGAACAAGAAAATACAGTCAATACGGAAAACAAGTTACTCTCGATATTGCCGGCGAATTGGCAAGACTGGGAATCACCATCGTCAGCGGCTTGGCAAGAGGCATCGATACATTTGCCCATCAGGCAGCGCTGGAAAACAAAGGAAGGACAATTGCGGTCTTGGGAGGCGGCATAGATAAAAAAAGCTTTTATCCGTCATCCAATTATCACCTTGGGGAAAAAATAAGTCAACAAGGGGCGGTGATTTCCGAATATCCGCCAGGCACAAGGGGCACGCAATTTACGTTTCCGCAAAGAAATAGAATTATCAGCGGACTGAGCCTGGGAGTGGTAGTAATCGAGGCTCCGGAAAAAAGTGGAGCACTGATTACCGCTGCGCTGGCGCTGGAACAGAACCGCGAGGTATTTGCGGTTCCCGGCTCAATTTACGAAAAAAATTCTCAAGGCACAAACCAGCTGATAAAATTGGGGGCAAAACCGGTAACCTGTATAGAGGATATCTTGGAAGAACTGAATCTTTTGCATTTACTGGAAATAAAAAGAAAGGAAATAAAACCCGAAACCAAAGAAGAAGAAATAATTTTTTCCGTCCTCTCACTACAACCAATGCACATCGATGAAATAATCAAAAAAAGCGGTCTTCCGACGTCCGTTGTCAATTCCACTTTAATGATTCTGGAGTTGAAAAAAGCGGTTAGAAATCTGGGCAAAGGAAATTACGTATTATGCAATTAGTTATTGTCGAGTCGCCGACAAAGGCAAAAACAATCAAACAATTTTTGGGGAAGGACTATATTGTCGAGTCCTCTTTTGGGCATGTCAGGGATTTACCGCAAAAAGAGCTGGCGATCAACACAGAAAATAATTTCGAAGCTAAATATGTAATTATACCGAAAGCCAAAAAAAATGTCGCAGCCCTGAAAGAAAAAGCCAAAAAATCAACAGAAGTTATTCTGGCAACCGATGAAGACCGCGAAGGGGAAGCGATTGCCTGGCACCTCGTTAAAGCGCTGGACCTTGATGAATCAAAAACTAAACGAATTGTTTTTCACGAAATCACCAAAGAAGCTATTGAAAATGCGTTTAACAATCCGCGAGGCATAGATATGAATCTGGTTAATGCCCAGCAGGCCCGAAGAATTCTGGATAGATTAGTGGGCTACAAGCTTTCTCCGCTCTTGTGGAAAAAAGTGGCCAGGGGTTTGTCTGCCGGAAGGGTTCAGTCCGTTGTTGTCCGCCTTATCGTAGAGAAAGAAAGAGAAATTCAAAATTTTAAAATTGAAGAATACTGGGAGGTTTCCGGTGATTTTAAAACGCCAAGAAATGAAAAATTTTCAGCCAAGCTGCAAAAAATAAACAATAAAACAATAGATAAACTGGAAATCAAATCTGAAAAAGAAGCTGATGAACTTTTAAAAATTCTTTCTGGGCAAAATTATTATATTGCCGATATAATTAAAAAAGAAATCAGCCGCAATCCTCTGCCGCCATTCACCACCTCTACCCTGCAACAGGAAGCAAACAGGCGCCTGGGGTTTTCCGCGAAACAAACCATGATGATTGCCCAGCAATTATACGAAACGGGATTCATTACCTACATGAGAACCGATTCTCTAAACTTGTCGCAAAAATTTATTGGCGAATCGGCAGATTACATCAAAAATAATTTGGGCAATAATTATTCGGAAACCAGAAATTTCAAAACCAAAAGCAAAGGTGCGCAGGAAGCCCACGAAGCAATCAGGCCAACCGAAATAAGCAAAACGCCGGCGCAATTAAAAGATGGCCCGAATAAAAATCATTTCAAACTTTACCAATTAATATGGCAAAGGGCAATTGCAAGCCAAATGAGCCCGGCAAAACTTGATGCCACCTCAGTCGACATTAACACGAAAGACGATAAATATGCTTTTAAAACAAACGGGCAAATTATAAAATTTGACGGCTTCTTAAAATTTTATCCCTCTTCCACCAAAGAAGAAATTTTGCCGAAAATGGAAAAAGGAGAAAGTGTTGATTGCATTAAAATAGGCCACTTGCAGAAATTTACCCAGCCGCCAGCCCGTTATTCCGACGCCACCTTAGTAAAAACCCTGGAAGAAAAAGGCATTGGCCGCCCGTCTACTTATGCGCCGACAATTTCTACGGTTGTTGAACGCGGTTATGCCGAACGAGTGGAAAACAAACGCCTCAAACCAACTGACATTGCCTTTGTGGTTAATGACCTTTTGATGGAACACTTTACCAATATTGTTGATTATAATTTTACCGCTAAAATGGAAGATGATTTAGATAAAATTGCTGAAGGCAAGCACAAATGGCAAGAAATTTTAAAAAAATTCTACGAACCCTTCAGCAAAAACATTGCTGTCAAAGAAAAAGAATTGAGCAAAAAAAATATCACCGAAGAAAAAACAGACAAAATATGCGAAAAATGCGGAAACGGCATGGTAATAAAGGTTGGAAAATTCGGCAAATTTTTAGCCTGTTCTAATTATCCAAAATGTAAAAACACAAAAAAAATAGACAGTCACGGCAAAGAAGTTGTAAAAGAAAAACCTCAAATATTGGAAGAAAAGTGTCCTGATTGCGGCGCGAATTTGGTTATGCGACAGGGACGATATGGTTCATTTAAGGGCTGCTCTAAATATCCTGTCTGTAAATATATTAAAAAAGAAGCGCAAAAGGATTTAAATCTTGTTTGCCCAAAATGCAAAACTGGAAAAATAGTGATAAAACGAAGCAGAAAAGGAATATTCTATGGTTGCAACCAATATCCAGAATGTGATTTTGCCTTCTGGGGCAAGCCCGTGGAAGAAAAATGCCCTAAGTGCGGATTTTTTCTTATTGAAATAAAAAACGGAGAAACAAAATGCAGCAACAAAGAATGCGACTACACAAAAGATTGAAATTGTGCTAATTTAAATCCTATAAAGCCCTTTAAAAAGCCGCTGTGGTGAAATTGGTATACACGTAGCACTCAAAATGCTATGGGGGCAACCCCGTGACGGTTCGAGTCCGTCCAGCGGCATTAAAATCGTTCTTTTAATAAGGAGGAATCATGGAAATGGAATACGGGAATTTCTTGCTTTATGCCGCTCCGAAATTATTTCTTTGCGGCGTGGCCGTTATTCTCATTATCATTGCCTGTATCTTCAGGAAAAAACATTACGACGGGCCGGATTATCGAGATTCTTGAACCCAAAAGCCCCGACTCGCATAGGCGACGTCGGGGCTGTTTTTATTCTCAATTCCTGATTCTTTATTCTTAATTCATTTTTTGATTTTCACTCTCCTTCCCTCGATTTTCAGCTTGTCTGCACAAAATAATTTAATTGCTTCGGGCAATGCTTGATGCTCAATTTTTAATCCGCGTTTTTTGAAAGATTCCAAAGTATCGTTTTCTTTAATCGGATTTATTTTCTGGATAATTATTGGTCCGGTATCCACTCCCGAATCGACAAAATGCACTGTGCACCCGCCAACCTTACAACCGTAATTAAAAGTATCGCCATAACCGTCGGTTCCGGGAAATGCGGGCAATATTGCCGGATGAATATTGATAATCCGGTTTTTATATTGTCCGATAAAATGGGGTGTAATGATGCGCATATAGCCGGCCAGAACTACTAAATCAATATTGTATTTTTTTAAAACTTCGGTAACCCTCTTCTCGTGCTCTTCGCGCGGAATGTCCTTGGAATCAATAAAATATGCGGGGATTTTTGCTTTTTTCGCCCGTACCAATCCATAAGCATCGGCTTTATTGGAAATCACCACTGCCAAATTGCATTTCAGTTTTCCTTTCTCGATATGGTCAATAATCGACTGCAGATTCGTGCCATTTCCAGAAATCAGGACCGCTATATTTTTCATAAATTTTTAATTTTTAATTTTCAATTTCCAATGAATTTTTAATGATTCAATTTTCAAACAAGAGCAAAACCAACAATTATTTCGGAAACCATTGCGCAGTTCCGACTGCAATTGAACGATATTTTGTTTCTGTTGTTATTGTCGGAACGAGCAATAGCAACGCCCGCAACGGACGTTATTATTTGTCTGCTCGGCGATTGCGTGGTTGAAAAAATAATTCGTTGGTTTGCGGAAACCCGATACGTGTCGACATGCAAGATAAATCCGAGCTTTAAACCACTATATTTATCAATTTTCCTTTTACGAAAATTACAACTTTTGGCTTTTGGTTATTAAGCCAGGTTTTTATCTTTCCACTATTTAACGCTAATTTCTCCGCTTCTTCTTTGGAAATTTCCGCACTGACTTCGATTTTATCCCTTACTTTCCCGTTTATCTGAATTACCAGTTCAATCGTATCTTTTTTAAGCAGCCTTTCGTCATATTCCGGCCATTTTTCCTTGAATATCGAAGTTTTATGCTTGTCCGCAGAAGTCTTGACGGAGGCGGGGCCTAATTTTGACCAAAGTTCTTCGGCAATATGCGGGCAAAACGGCGCGAGAATTTTTAAAAAACCTTCCGCGTCTTTTTTGGATAAAGTATTTTCTTTTTCGCTCCAGGCATTCAAAAATTCCATCATTGTCGAAACTGCGGTATTAAATTTCATGCTCTCCAAATCACCACTAATTTTTTTAATTGTGTAATTTATTTTTTGCGTTAATTCTTTAGTGGTTATTTTTCCGATTTTCTGCGCATCGTTAAATATATTCCAAACTCTTTTTAAAAATCTATAACAACCCTCCAAACTCTCTATGCTCCAATTGACTGTTTCTTCATACGGACCCATAAACATTTCATACAAACGAATTGTATCCGCGCCGTATTTTTTCACCACATCATCGGGATTAATCACATTGCCGAGAGATTTGGACATTTTTTTGCCGTCGGCAGCTAAAACCATTCCGTGTGAACG